>DAOPJF010000349.1:0-3543 GCA_035399525.1 Candidatus Krumholzibacteriia bacterium
TCCAGCACCGGCTGGAACTGCAGGTGGAACTCGTCGTTGGCCAGGGCATCCTCGATGTCCCGGAGCATCTTCGACCGCACCGCTTCCAGACTCCCGCTGACCATCGTCGTCCCCCATCTGACGATCCGGGGCTCCCTGCGCGGCGTCGCTGACCGCGGCGCGTCGGAGTCCCCTTGCCCCGCGGATATCGACCGTCCCCGCCGCCGCTTGAGGGTTTCCCTGATGCCAGGATTGCCTCAAGTCGATACGGGATCCACCGAAATCCCGGCGGAACGAACAGGAACATTCGTCCGGGGCGCGGCCCGTGCGGGAGGACTGGAACACGATGGACGCCATGGACCTCGAGATCTTCGAAGAGCTGATCATCGAATCGCAGGAACACCTGGCGACGATCGAGCCCGATCTCATGACCATCGAGCACGGCACCGCCGGCCAGGACCCCCAGATCATCAACCGGGTCTTCCGCGGCATCCACAGCATCAAGGGCGGCTTCGGGTTCCTCGGGGTCGAGCCCGTGCAGCGCCTGACGCACGCCATGGAAAGCGTGCTGATGAAGGTGCGCGACGGCCAGCTCGACACCTCGCCGGCCATGGTGACGGTGATGCTCGCCGGCGTCGACTGCATCCGCGCCATGATGGCGGACATCGACGCCGCCGCAGCCGTCGACGCCTCGGCGGTCCATGCCGGGCTGCAGCCCTGGCTGGACGGGACCGCCTCCGCGGTCCCGGCCCCCGCGCCGGCGGACCACGCCGCCCCGGCCCCCGCCGACGCGATCGTCGAGGCCGCGGCGGAAGCCGAACCGGCGGCCGCCGCGCCGGCGACCGCGGGCGCCGCGGCGCCGGCCCCGGGCGGACCGAAGGCGCAGGCCCAGGACGTGCTGCGCGTGAAGGTCGACCTGCTGAACCAGCTGATGAACCAGGCGGGCGAGCTGGTCCTGGCCCGCAACCAGATCGTGCAGGCCCTGGACCGCAAGCTCGGCGACACGCCCGCCGGCCAGACCCTCTTCCAGGCGATCGATGCCGTGGTCGCCGACGCCCGGCGCCGCCTGCAGGGCGGACTGGCCGAGCAGGTGCGCCGGCCGCAGGGTGAGGGCGGGGCGCTGGACGACCTCCTCGAACGCGAGTACGCGCACCTCCTGGACCGCATCCGGCAGGCGCTGCCGTCGCGGCTGAGCGAGCTGCCGGGCATGAACGCCAACATGGTGAACCTGGACTCGGTGACCACCGCCCTCCAGGAGAACATCATGCGCACGCGCATGCAGAACCTGGACACGCTGTTCGGCAAGTTGCCGCGCCAGGTGCGCGACCTGAGCCTGAAGACCGGCCGCGAGGTCTACCTCGAGGTCACGGGCGGCGAGGTCGAGCTCGACAAGTCCATCGTCGAGGCCCTGTCCGACCCGCTGAACCACATGATCCGCAACTCCCTCGACCACGGCATCGAGCCGCCCGAGGAACGTGTCGCCGCCGGCAAGCCGCGCACCGGCCGCCTGAGGATCCGCTCGTTCCACGAGGGCGGGCAGGTCAACATCGCCATCAGCGACGACGGCCGCGGCATCGACCCGGCGCGCATCCGCGCGGTGGCCGTGAAGAAGGGCGTGGTCACCGAGGCGCAGGCCGCCGGCATGGATGACCGCGAGGCCGTGATGCTGATCATGGCCCCCGGCTTCTCGACGGCCGAGAAGGTGTCGGACATCTCGGGCCGCGGCGTGGGCATGGACGTCGTACGCAGCAACATCGAGGCCCTCGGCGGCAGCGTCGCGGTGGACAGCCGGCCCGGCGCCGGCACGACCATGACCCTGAAGCTGCCGCTGACCCTGGCCATCATCCCCTCGCTGCTGGTGAAGGTCGCCGGCCGCCGCTTCGCCGTCCCCCAGGTCGCGCTCGAGGAGCTGGTGCGCCTGCGCCGGGGCGCTCCGGGGCACGGCGTCGAATGCGTGCAGGGCGCCGAGGTCATGCGCCTGCGCGAGCGGCTGCTGCCGCTGGTGCGGCTGGACGCGGTCCTGGGCGTCCCCGGCGGTCGCGACGACGGGACGCTCGCCGTCAACGTCCTGGTGCTCAAGGTCAACGGCGACCGCTACGGCCTGGTGGTCGACGAGGTCCTCGACAGCGAGGAGATCGTCGTCAAGCCGCTGCCGTCGATGCTCAAGGACCACCCCTGCTACGCCGGCGCGACCATCATGGGCGACGGCGGCGTGGCCATGATCCTCGACGCGGTGGGGATCGCGACCACCGCGGGCCTGCACCTGGAAGCCGCCGAACCCGCGGCCGCCGCCGGGGCGCCCGCCGACGACGGCGGCGTCGAGCGCACGCTGCTGCTGTTCCGCAACCATCCGGCCGAGCAGTTCGCGGTCGACCTGGCCACGGTCGCCCGCATCGAGGCGGTCCCGCCGGCGCGCCTGCAGCGGATCGGCGACCGCGAGTTCCTGAAGTACGAGGACGACGCGCTGCCGCTGGTGCGCGTGCACGACGTCGTGCCGGTGACGCATCCGGGCGGGGATCCCGACGAGCTGTTCGTGATCATCCCGCGGGACGCGGCGGTGCCCTTCGGCATCGTGGCCACGAACTGCGAGGACGTGGCCGAGGTCGTGGGCGAACCGAAGCAGGGCACGATCGCCGGGCCGGGCGTGCTGGGCAGCATGGTGCTGGACGGGAACCTGACCATCCTGCTGGACGCCGCCGCGCTGGGCGCGGGCCGCGTCGGGCAGGTCCTGCAGTCGGCCTGACGGGCCGGGGAGAGGCACATGGCCGAAAGACAGTTCGTGTCCCTGAAGGTGGGCGGGCGGATGTACGGGATGGACATCCTGCTGGTGCGGGAGATCATCCGCGACTTCGCGTTCACCCGGGTCGAGACGCCGCTGGAGTGCGTCCTGGGCCTGCTGAACCTGCGGGGGCAGATCATCACGGTGGTGGACGCCGGCGCGCTGCTGGGCCTGCCGCCGCGCGACCTGGGGCCGGGATCCCGCTGCGTGATCCTGAAGACCGCGGGCGAGCTGGCGGCGCGCCGGCAGTTGCCGGAGGTCGCGGGGCAGCTGGTGCCGGACGCGGTCGGCCTGGTCGTCGACGGCATCGCCGACGTGGTGCAGGTCGACACGGGCGCCATCGACGCGCCGCCGGCCAACACCGCCGGCGCGAACGGACGCTACCTGGAGGGCGTGGTCCGCCTCCAGGACGGATTGCTGCAGATCCTCGCCGTCGGGCCCCTGCTGGCCGACGTCGCGACGAGACAGGGCACGAGGGCTAGCCGGCAGGACGAGGCACGGTCGGTCGCGCGCTAGGCGCGACGGGAGGACAGAGATGTTCTGGAGGAACTGGTCGATCAAGGTGAAGATCACCGTCGTGAGCGTGGCGGTGCCGCTGGTGCTGTTCACCTGCCTGGTCACGCTCTGGTCGCGCGACTACCGCAACGAGGTCAACGAGTCCATCGAGTCGGAGGCCTACTCGGTGGTCCTGGCGGCAGACGGCGCCCGGCAGAACATGGAAGCGCTGTGGAGCAACGGCATGTTCAGCCCGAAGGTGCTGCGCCAGTGGATCGACGAAGGCAAGG
>DAOPJF010000350.1:0-3518 GCA_035399525.1 Candidatus Krumholzibacteriia bacterium
AGCCTGCCCCCGAGAAGCTGACCTTCGGCGAAGCCGTCGCCGAGGTCGAGGAGATCCTCGCCGGCCTCGAGGCCGACGACGTGGACATCGATCGCCTGGGCGACGAGGTCAAGCGCGCCGTCGAGCTGATCCGGGTCTGCCGCCAGAAGCTCGAGAAGACCGACCGCGAGGTGCGCGGCCTGGTCGAGCAGCTGCAGGCCGACGACGCCGCACCCGAGAACCCGAAGGACATGCCGTCTTGAGCGAACCGCTGATCCGCGTCCGCGACCTGGTGCGCGACTACCGCACCGTCCAGCGCCGCGAGGGCGTCGCCGGCGGCCTGGTCGACCTGGTGCGTCCGCGCTCGTCGACGCTGCGCGCCGTCTCCGACGTGAGCTTCGACATCGCCCCGGGCGAGATGGTGGGCTACATCGGGGCCAACGGCGCCGGCAAGTCCACGACCATCAAGATGCTGACGGGCATCCTGACGCCCACCTCGGGCGAGGTCACCGTCGGCGGCCTGGTGCCCTGGAAGCAGCGGCGCCAGTACACGCGCCACATCGGCGCCGTGTTCGGCCAGCGCACCCAGCTGTGGTGGGACCTGGCGGTGGTCGAGTCGTTCCGGCTGCTGAAGAAGATCTACGAGGTGCCCGACCCGGTCTACACCGAGCAGATGGCGGTGTTCGCCGAGCTGCTGGGCATGAACGAGTACCTGCACCAGCCGGTGCGCAAGCTGTCGCTGGGCCAGCGCATGCGCTGCGACCTGGCGGCGGCGCTGTTGCACCGCCCGCGGGTGCTGTTCCTGGACGAGCCGACCATCGGCCTGGACGTCGTGGCCAAGGAGAACGTGCGCCGCTTCCTGCGCGAGATGCGCGAGCTGCAGGGCGTGACGGTCATCCTGACCACCCACGACCTGGGCGACATCGAGCAGCTGTGCCGCCGCGTGATGATCATCGACAAGGGCCGCGTGCACTTCGACGGCGAGCTGGACGACCTGCGCCGCCGCACGGGCCACCGCGTGCGCCTTTCGGTCGAGCTGCGCGAGGCCGCGCCCAGCGCGCGCCTGGCCCAGGCCACCGCGGGGCTGCCCGTGGACTGGAGCGAGGGCGAGGGCCTGCGCCACACCGCCGAGTTCCGCCGGCAGGACGTCGCCGGCGCCGACGTCATCAGGCGCGTGGTCAACGACTGCCCCGTGCGCGACCTGCACCTGGCCGAGCCGGACATCGAGGAGATCGTCCGCGAGATCTACCGGGACTCGGCCCGCGGGGGCGCCGCATGACCGTCCTGGCCGCGCACCTGCTGGCTCCCTGGCGCCGCACGGCCTCGGCCACGGCCGGGCTGTACCTGCACTTCGTGCGCCTGGCCTTCCTGAAGTTCCTGGCCTACCGCCTGCGCTACTACACCGGCGTCATCAGCTACACCATCTTCGTGGCGGGCTACTACTACCTGTACCACGCGCTGTTCGCCAGCCGGGCGCCCGGCCCCGACGGCATCGTCGAGATGGGCGGCCTGTCGGTCCAGCAGATGATCACCTACGTGGCCGTCGGCTGGATCGGCCGCAGCTTCTACTTCAACAACATCGGCCGGGACCTCATGCACCAGGTGCGCGAGGGGCACATCGCCATGCAGCTGATCAAGCCCTACGACCTGCAGTCGGTGATGATGTTCGAGGTGGTGGGCGAGGCCGCCTTCCGCCTGCTGATGTTCACGCTGCCCATCTGCGTGGTGGTGGTGCCGCTGTTCGGCATCCGCCCGCCCGACGACCCCGCGCTGCTGGGGTGGACCGTCCTGAGCTTCACGTTGGCCCTGGTGGTCTACAGCCAGCTGAACTTCCTGGTGGGGTGCCTGGCCTTCCACATGAAGAACATCGACGGCGTGCTGCGGGCCAAGATGGTCAGCGGCGACTTCCTGGCCGGCGTCATCGTGCCCTTCTCGTTCTTTCCCGAGGGTGTCCAGCACGTGCTGGCCTGGCTGCCGTTCCAGGCCATCGGCTACGTGCCGGTCATGATCTACCTGGGCAAGCGCCCCGGCGACCAGCTGTGGCAGGCCCTGGCGGTGCAGCTGGCCTGGGGCGTGGGCCTGTGGCTGGCCGGCCGGATGGCGTTCCGCGCGTCGCTGCGGCGCGTCGTGGTGCAGGGAGGCTGACGTGGACCGCTTCGCCGACAGCCGCGCCACCGCGTCCCTGGGCGCCCGCATCCGCTGGCAGGCGGGCATCTTCGGGGCCTACTTCGCCCAGTTCGTCAAGACGCGCCTGGCCTACCGCATGGACTTCTTCGTCGACACCCTGGGGGTGCTGGCCAGCATCGGCATCCAGCTGGCGGTGCTGACCACCCTGTTCGGCAAGGTGCAGGCGCTCAAGGGCTGGACCTTCGAGCAGGTGCTGTTCATCTACGGCTTCTCGCTGGTGCCCCTGGGCCTGTTCAACCTGGTCAGCGTGAACCTCTACGGGTTCGCCGACAGCTACCTCATCGAGGGCAAGTTCGACCGCGTGCTGCTGCGGCCCGTGAACGCCCTGGCCCAGGTGCTGTTCGAGTCGTTCAACGTGTCGGGCCTGAACGAGATCGGCCTGGGCCTGGCGGTGTGCGTGTGGGCCGGCCTGCGCATGCACCTGGAGGTCGCGCCCGGGGACGTGGCCGCGCTGCTGGTGCTGGCGCCCACGGCGGCGCTGGTCTACCTGGGGGTGTTCCTGGCCATCACGACGGTGTCGTTCTGGTTCGAGGACCGCATGGGCATCGCGCCGCCGGTGTACAACGTCATCCGCTTCAGCCGCTACCCGCTGACCATCTACAGCCTGCCGGTGCGCATCCTGTTGACCTTCGTGCTGCCCTTCGCCTGGGTGGCGTATTATCCTGCGACGTGGTTCGTGGGCGGGCCCGGGCTGAAGCCGGCGGCCGCCCTGACGCCCCTGGTGGGGCTGGCCGTGTTCGGGGCCGCGGTGCTGCTCTGGTCGCGCGGGGTGCGCAACTACACGAGCACCGGCAGCTGACGCGGCGTGGCGGAAAGGATGACCATGACCACCAAGACCATCCTGGCGATCCTGGCCCTGGCGGCGCTGGCCACGGCGGCCGCTCCCGCGGCGGCCAGCCACTGGTGCGGCGAGAACGGCCTGATCCGCTTCTCGTTCGCCGAGGGCGACACGCTGGTCCCGGTCGCGCACGTCGAGCCCGACCAGGACGGCGTCACGCGGGTGACGCTGCAGGTCTGGCTGACGGACGTCGAGCCCATGGCCCACGACGGCGAGGCGCTGCTGGGCGTGGGCGGCTTCGAGCTGGCGCTCGAGGTCGAGGGCGGCGAGGTCTTCATCGCCGACCGCATCTTCCCGTCGATGGCCATGAACGTGGCCAAGGACGAGTGGGGCATCGTGACCGGCCTGAACCCGAACCCGCGCCTGGAGGACGGCCGGGCCCTGCTGGTCACCTACAAGCTGATGTTCATGGGGCGGCCCGAGAACGTGCGCTTCGGCATCCGGCCCGAGGGCCTGTACTCGTGCCCCACGGTCGACGGCTGCGCCGGCAGCGGCACGCGCGCGCAGCCGTCGA
>DAOPJF010000351.1:0-3512 GCA_035399525.1 Candidatus Krumholzibacteriia bacterium
GCGCCCGAGCAGCTGAAGGTCATGCTCTACGGGCCGGACGGCACCTCGGTGACGCTGCACGACCACGGCGGCGCGGGCACGACCGACCTGGTGGGCACCTGGCCCGTCGACCTGGCGGTGTCCGGCCCTGGCAGCCTCGCCGACCTGGCGCTGACCGAGGCCAACGGCCCCTGGGTGCTCGAGGTCGTCGACGACGTGCCCGGCGGCTTCGGCGTGCTGCAGTCGTGGAGTCTCGCGCTGACGCTCACGCCCGCGGTGACGCCGGCGGAAGACGTGCCGCCGCCCGCCCCCGTGTCGGCGCTGGGCGCCACGCCCAACCCGTTCAACCCGAGCACGGTGCTGCACTTCGCCCTGGCCGGGCCCGGGCGCGTGGACCTGGCCATCTACGACATCCGTGGTATGCTGGTCCGCCGCCTGCTGCAGGGCGACCTGCCCGCCGGACCGCAGGACGTGGCCTGGGACGGCGCCGACCAGCGCGGGCGCGCGGTGGCCAGCGGCCTGTACCTGGCCCGCCTCGAGGCCGCGGGCGTCGTCCGCGAACGCAAGCTCACCCTCGTCCGCTAGCACCTGCGGCGGACCCCGTGCGCCGCCACGGCGCCGAACCCGAAGGATCGATGCATCGATGGCCAAGACCTCGACTCGTTACTACTGCACCGACTGCGGCCACGAGGAATTGCGCTGGCTGGGCAAGTGCCCCGGCTGCGGCGCCTGGAACACCATGGCCGAGATGGCCGTGGCCAAGCCCGGCGCGGGCAAGGGCGCCAAGGGCTTCAGCGCGGGACCGGGGCCCGTGGGCTTCGCCGGCGGCGACGGACTGCCGGGCCAGCGGCGCAAGCCCGTGCCCCTGTCGCGGGTGTCGTCGGCCGAGCAGCGACGCCTGCCCGTCGAGCCGGCCGAGGTGGCCCGCGTGCTGGGCGGCGGCCTGGTCGAGGGCTCGGTGGTGCTGCTGGGCGGCGAGCCGGGCGTGGGCAAGTCGACGCTGCTGACCGGGCTCGCGCTGTGGTGGGTGCGCCAGGGCGTGCACGTGCTGTACGTGGCGGGCGAGGAGTCGCCGGCGCAGATCCGCATGCGCGCCGAGCGCCTGGGCTTCGACCCCAAGGGCGAGGAGGGCTTCCACATCCTGCCCGAGGTGCACCTCGAGCACCTGGTCGAGACCATGCAGGAGGAGCGCGCCGCCGCGGGGGCGGACGCGCCGCCGGCGGTCATCATCGCCGACTCGATCCAGACCCTGCACAGCGAGCACATCGACGCGTTCCCCGGCAGCCCCACGCAGATCCGCTACTGCGGCGGCGTGCTCGCGGACTTCGCGCGGCGCAGCGGCTGCCCGGTGTTCCTGGTGGGCCACGTGACCAAGACCGGCGACCTGGCGGGGCCCAAGCTGCTCGAGCACATGGTCGACACGGTGCTGTACTTCGAGGGCTCGGGCGGCGGCGCCATCCGCATGGTGCGGGCGGTGAAGAACCGCTTCGGCACCACCGGCGAGCTGGCCGTGCTCGAGATGCGCGGCGAGGGCCTGGTGCCGGTGGACGAGGCGGGCGTGCTGTTCCTGTCGGGGCGGCGCGGCATCGAGCCGGGGTCGGCGGTCACCGCGGTCAAGAACGGCTCGCGCACCTTCCTGGTCGAGGTGCAGGCGCTGGTGTCGAACTCGCGCTACGGCACGCCGCAGCGCGTGGTGCAGGGCGTCGACAGCAAGCGCGTGGCGCTGCTGGCGGCCATCCTCGAGAAACGCGTGGGGATGGACCTGGCCGGGTGTGATATCTTCGTGAAGGTGGCCGGCGGCGGGCGCATCGACGATCCCGGCGCCGACCTGGCCATCATGGCGGCGCTGGCGTCGTCGCTGCGCGAGAAGCCCATCCCCATCGACACGCTCGTGCTGGGCGAGGTGGGGCTGACGGGCGAGGTGCGGCTGGTGGCCGACCTCGAGGCGCGGCTGCGCGAGGCCGCGCGGCATGGATTCAAGCGGGCCGTGCTGGCCGATCCGCAGGCCAAGGGCGGCGGCCGCAAGCCCAAGGGTCTGCACCTGGAGACCGCGGCCAGCGTCGAGGCCGCCGTCGCGTTGTCGCTGTTGCCCGGGGCGCTGAAGGCCCGGGAGGAAAGGGAACATCATGGGCGCTGAGAAGCCTCGCCTGCACCTGATCCTGCTGGCCGGCGGCCGCGGGATGCGGGCCGAGAAGGACGACCTGCCCCCCAAGCAGTTCCGCACCACGCGGCGGGGCATGCTCTTCACCTGCGCCCTGCAGAACTTCCTGAACGTGCGGCCGCAGGCGGTCACCGTCACCGTCGCGGTGCCCGACGCCTGGTACGGCGAGGCGTCGGCGGCGCTCACGCCGCTGCTCGATCCGCTGGGCCTGCCTTGGCTGCTGGCGCCGGCGGGCACCACGCGCACCGCGTCCACGGGCAACGCCGTCGAGGCGCTGGCGAACTCGGACCACGCGCCGAAGGCCGACGGCCTGATCGCCGTGCACGACGGCGCGCGGCCCTTCGCGTCGGACGACCTGCTGGACCGCCTGTGCGTGGCCACGCTCACCAGCGGTTCGTCGGTGCCGGGCATCGAGGTGGCCGACACCATCATCCAGAAGGAGGCCGACGGCCAGGCCACCTACCTGGATCGCAACCGGCTGCTGGCGGTGCAGACGCCGCAGGTGTTCCGCTGGGACATCTTCCTGGAGGCCCACCGCTGGGCGAAGCAGACCGGCGCGCGCTTCACCGACGACGGCAGCCTGATGGCCGCCCGCGGCTACCCGCCGGTCATCGTGCCGGGCGATCCGCGCAACTGGAAGATCACCACCGACGCCGACTGGCGGCGCGTCGAAGAGTTGCTGGGCTGAACGGTCCAGGCACGACGACGGGGGACCGGGCCCCTTGCGGGCGGCGGCCCCCCGTTTCTATAATCGAGGTACGCATCCGTCGTGTCCACCGACCGAAAGGCCCGCTCGCCCATGAAAACCGGTGTTCGCCATCCCGCGTCCCGGCTCGGCCCCGCCCTGGTGGCGGCGCTGCTGCTGGCGGCGCTGCCGGCCTTCGGCCAATACACGTTCCCGCGCATCGGCCTGAGCGCCTCGGCCGAGGCCTGGGTCGACTCCATCACCGTGCAGCCGGACGAGACGTTCACGCTGTACGCCTGCGTCTTCGGCCACGACCCGGGCCAGGCCCTGGCCCAGCCCCTGAGCGAGCTGTCGTGGGTGGTGCACCAGGTGTGCTGCGGCGCCTGGATGAACGTGCTGGCGGTGGACCTGAACCCCGCCTTCCAGCACGTGGGCGAGAGCCCGCTGTCGGGCATGGTGGCGGTGGCCGACGGCGGCTGCATCGACAGTCCGGGCATCCGGCTGGCCACGCTCACGGTGCAGATCGTCGCACCGGGGCCGGGGCAATACCTGTGGGCGGCCGGGCCCTACGCCCTGGCCCACGACTGCCAGGGCGGCGAGCCCATCTTCATGGACATGCCCGTGACCGTGACCGTCACCGGCGAGACCGCCGACCGGGACACGCCCTGGGGCGCGGCGAAGGCGATG
>DAOPJF010000352.1:0-3507 GCA_035399525.1 Candidatus Krumholzibacteriia bacterium
GGTCCACGGGGCGAATCGGGCCGAAGGCCCGAGCGAGCCGCGCAGCGGCGAAGCGCTGAGCCCGGTGGACCCCGTGCGGGACGATGATCCGGGACAACAACACGAGGCTGGCAAGGAACGGGATGGCCGAGCAGGGCGTGGCGGGTGTTCGCGGCGGCGCGGGCCTGACGGTTCCGGGGGTGCAGCGGCCCTCTTCCCCACGGGCCTTTTCCATGGCCGAGCCTTGCCTGCCGTGGATGCCTTCACGTGCGCTGCAGTTCCAACACCCCCGCAGCCCCTGCGCCGCCTCTCCCCTCCCTGACCGTCTCCTGTTGCAGCCCCACATCATCGTCCCGCATGGGGTCCACGGGGCGAATCGGGCCGAAGGCCCGAGCGAGCCGCGCAGCGGCGAAGCGTTGAGCCCAGTGGACCCCATGCGGGACGATGATGTGGGGCCCCCGAGCGAGCCGCGCAGCGGCGAAGCGCTGAGCCCAGTGGACCCCATGCGGGACGATGATGTGGGGCCCCCACTGGCAAGAAAAAGGCCTCCCCTGACTCAAGGGGGAGGCCTATTTCACACAGCGCAGCGGCCGCGGCTAGCTGGCCACCGCCTGCGGGCTCTTCCGATACTTCAGAGGCGACTGTCCGCAGCGATCCTTGAACGTGCGCGAGAAGTGGGCCAGGCTGTTGAAGCCGCACTTGCGGCTGATGGCCTCGACCGACAGGTCGAAGCGCTTCAGCAGGCACTTGGCGTTCTCGACGCGCACCTGGACTAGGTAGTCGCTGAAGCTCATCCCCACTTCCGAGCGGAAGAGGTTCGAGAAGTACCCCGGCGACAGGTTGACCATCTCGGCCATCTTGTCGCGGTTGATGTTCTCGTGGAAATGAGCCAGGACGTAGCGGCAGGCGTACTCGGCCCGGTAGTCCTGCAGCGAGTTCGCGGCGTGGACCGTCAGGCCGTTCTCATCGACGAGCGAGATGTCGGGCAGGTTCTCCGCCCACAGCTCGCTTTCGCCGGGCAGGGAGACCAACGCCGGATCCATGACGGACACGGTGTCTTCCACGGCCCCGAACCCGGATCCGGCCGCATGCGCGCTCTTGGCGGCATGCGCCCCGGCCAGGTAGGCGGTCACGAAATGCGCGGTCTTCACCACGCTGGTCTTGCGCGCGACGATCACCGGGGCGCCGGTGGTGGCCTCGACGGATTCCAGCGCGCGGGTCATGGGCCCGGTTGCGTCACCCGCATAGAGGAACACCATCGAAACCGCCGGCTGGCTGGCCGTCGCTTCGCCGTTCTGCAGCTTGTGCATGAGAATTTGGGATCCGAAGAGCGCAAGGCAGAGTTCCGTTGGGTTCGACTCCGTCTGCGGGCAAAGGAACAGGATCTTCTGCACCTCTTCCCGACCCTGGACTGTGTGCTTCGGCATGGTCGGAAACTCGACCAGGAAGCTTGTCCACGGCTCCCGAACTGCTTGCAACCGTTCTTCCACGTTCAATACCCCCCAGCATGGACGTCATGTTGGGCAGCGCAAAGGTGTTACATAACCGCAAATAACCCGTCGTGACGCAATCTATATTACGATCCCTTGGATCGTGGTGTCTATCAAAAAACCAAGATTCTTGATGTTTTTTTTGGTGTCAAGCAAAAATGAAAAGGCCCGGTCAACACATCCCATTTGTATTTCGATAGATGCAGAAATCCGAGGGGACTAGGGTGAAGATACCGTAGATGCCCCAAAAGTTCAAATGCAATCTGGGGCTTTGTCTCAGCGGAGGAACACCACGCGGCGGGTCACACTCCACTCGTCCATCTGGAGCTTACAGAAGTACGTACCGGACGCTACTTTTCTCCCGTAGTTGTCGGTGCCGTTCCAGGACACGACGACCTCGCCCGAACCCGCGACGCCATCGTACAGTGTCGCGACCTCCTGGCCGCTCATCGTGTACACCTTCACCGACGCGTCGGGTCGGCCCTGCTGCCAGGGCACCGGGGCCTCGAGGTCCAGGCCCGTCGGCTCATCCTCGGCGCGATCCCAGGCGAAGGCCTCACCGATGGTGGCCGGCACGCGGAAGCTGACCGAGATGACGTCGCGGAACGGGTTCGGCCAGCCGCGGATGAGATCGGGCGACAGCTGCGCGCGCGTGCTGCCGCTGCGCAGCAGCTGCGACTGGCGCGCGGGCGACGACGGTTCGGCAACGGCCACGTCGACCAGCGCCACGGCCGCGCGCAGCGGATCGTCGCCGGTGACCTCGGGCTGCAGCTCGGCCGTCAACCGTCGTCCGTCCAGCGAAACCAGCGTGATGGCGCGGACCGCCAGCGCGCCGCCACCGCCAGCCAGGCGCTGCACGAGCGCAGCCGAAGGCGCAGGGAACACCAGCTCGAGCCGGCCTGCGGCGCCGTGGTGCCGCGCCTCGGCCAGCGCCGCGAAGGGGTCGGTGCCATGCCCGGCGCCGTGCTCGAAGTCCATCTCGCGCGCACAGGACCAGGCCACGCCGCGCTCCTCGCCCGCGGCGGGAATCCACCGCAGCTGCGACGGCGCACCCAGGCGCAGGTCGCCGACGGCCAGCAGGTCGGGGTCGGGCATCGCCAGCGCGCCCTGGCCCAGCTCGGCGGCCATCACGAGATCGCCCTGGCGGTCGAGGCGCCAACGGAAGGCCGGCGCGGCCGCGGTGCGGCAGGCCTGGCAGGTGGGCGCGGCGATCCACGGGGCCTGCTCGCCGGTCACCGGATCGGTCAGGCCCTCGCGCACGCGCGCCGCGTCGTTCAGCAGGCGCACCAGCTGCAGCCACGACTCGGCCACGCAGGCGACCACGGCCGTGGGTTCGGCGCCGATGCCCAGGGCCAGGGTGCGGCCGTCCACCAGGGCGCGGCCCACGCGGCCGCCGGTCGGGGCATCGAGCACGGCGACACCCAGCCAGCGGCTGCCGGTGCGGCAGTCGGCGTCCGGGTCGACCGCCGCCACGAAGGCGTTCACGGTGCGGGGCAGGGGCTTGCCGGTGGCGCTGTGGGCCGTGGTGGCCAGGGCCAGGTCCTGCCAGGCCCCGCCGCCGGAGGTCAGCTGCCAGCGCGAACCCACCGGGCCGCTGACCGATGCGAACACGGCGCCCTGCAGGCGCGGCTGGCTCCAGTGGTAGTACTCCAGGCGGCCGCCGCCGTCGGCCGCGGCGCGCTCGACCACGAGCATGGTCTCGCCGATGGCGGCGAAGTCCTCGTCCACCAGGCCGTCGCGGTCGTTGTCCACGCCGTCGAGGCGATCCTCGTCCACCAGGCCGTCGCCGTCGTCGTCGGCCGAGGCCGAGAAGCCGCGCAGGCCGCCGGGATGCCCGTCCGCCGCACGGCCGACGAAGCCCCCGCTGCCGGACAGCGGGCGACGGCGGGCGCCGACGTCGGGCGTCACCAGGTCGGCCGCCAGCAGCGGCTCGGACGACGCGGCCAGGCGGGCCAGCACCAGCGCGCCGCCCGGCTGCACCGTTGCGGTGATGCCCGGCAGCAACTCGTCGGTGCGCAGGGGGGCGTCGCCGGCGCGC
>DAOPJF010000353.1:0-3490 GCA_035399525.1 Candidatus Krumholzibacteriia bacterium
AGGTGCGCATGTCCGGGTCCGTGGCCACCAGGCGCATGAGCAACTGAGGCGCCAGCAGCCCCACCAGCATGAACACGGCGCCGGCGGTCCAGGTGAGCGTGATCGCGGTGGCCAGCACCGCGCCCACCTCGTCGTCGCGCCCGCCGCCCACGCGCCGCGCGGTGTAGGTCTGCACCGCCACGTCGACGGCCTTGATGCTCATGGCCACCGCGGAGAACAGCAGCGTGGCCACGCCGACCGCGGCCAGGGCCGCGGCACCCAGGCGCCCGACCATGAGCGTGTCCACCAGGCCCATCAGGGTCTGCGACACGTTGGCCAGCACCACGGGCGTGGCCATGCCGACGATCAGCCGCACCAGGCGGCCGCGCTCCAGGTCCCCCAGGCGGGGCCCGGCCAGGACCGCCTCAGTCGGCAAGGATCTCCAGGGCCCGCGCGATCAGCCGCGCCCCGAAGCCGGTGGCGCCCCGCGGGCAGGTGGGCGTCGGGCCGTCGGTCCACGCCGTGCCGGCGATGTCCAGGTGCGCCCACGCCGTGTCGTCGCCCACGAAGTGCGCCAGGAACGCCGCCGCGCTCAGGGCGCCGCCCTCGCGGCCGCGGCCGAGGTTCTTCAGGTCGCTCCAGGTGCCCTCGACCTCCTCCTTGTGCTCGTCCACCAGGGGCAGCGGCCACACGCGCTCGTGCGTCTCGCCGCCGGCCTGGGTCAGGGCGTCCATGACCTGGGCGCTGTTGCCCATCATGCCGGCGAAGCAGCTGCCCAGGGCCACGGCGCAGGCTCCGGTCAGGGTCGCCGCGTCGATGATGACATCGGGCTTGCGGCGCCCCGCGTACCACAGGGCGTCGGCCAGGATCAGGCGGCCCTCGGCGTCGGTGTTCAGCACCTCGACGGTCTTGCCGCTGGCCATGGTGATGATGTCCGAGGGACGGCCGGCCCGGCCGTCGGGCATGTTCTCGGCCGTGGGCACGACCACCGTGAGGTTCACGTCCAGGCGCAGCCGCGACGCCACCAGGGCCGCGCCCAGCACGGCGGCCGCGCCGCCCATGTCGGTCTTCATCAGCTCCATGCCGGCGCTGGGCTTGAGGCTGATGCCGCCGGTGTCGAAGGTGATGCCCTTGCCCACCAGCGCCACCTTCGGCGCGCGGGCGCCCGAGCGCGCGCGCTTCTCGAGCACGATCAGGCGCGGCGGGTTGGCCGAGCCCTGCCCCACGCCCAGGATGCCGCCCATCTTCAGCTTCGCCATCTGCGCCGGGCCCAGCACCGTGCAGCGGAAGCCCTCGGCCCGCGCCATGCGCCGCGCGCGGTTGGCCAGTTCGACGGGGGTCAGCACGTTGGGCGGCAGGTTCACCAGGTCGCGGGCGAACAGGCAGCCGGCCAGGTTGGCCTCGGCCTCGGCCAGCCCCCGCTTGAGCTCGCGCGCGCGGCCCTCGTCCGCCAGCAGGGTGATGCGGTCGGGCTGCTTGTCGTTGCGCGGCCCGGTCTTCATGACGCCCACGGGCGAGAGGGCCATGCCCGAGCCCTCGGCCCAGCAGCGCGCGAACGCCGCGTCGTCGAAGGCCACCGCGCCCTCGGCGGGCACGGCGACGGCCACGCGGGCGGCCTTCAGGCGGCGGGCCTCGCGGGCGGCGGCCGCCGCCGCGCGGCGCAGGCTCTCCAGCCCGATCTTCTCGCGCGGGCCCAGGCCCACCAGCAGCACCCAGCCGGCCTTCGTGCCGGGCACGGGCAGGCCCAGCAGGCTCTCGGCCTTGGCCAGGAAGGCGGCGCCCTTGACCGCGTCGCGCAGCGACCGCAGGCGGCCGTCGGCGGCCTCCCACAGGGGACCGAGGTCGGGTTGATCGCGGACCTGCAGGACGGGCACCACCAGCAGGTCGGCGGCGGTGCGGACGGGAGCCGTGGCGGCGACGCTGAAGCGCATGGGCGGATCCTCCGAAGGGGCAAGCGAACGGCCCGTGGGCCGGGCCGGGACGGGTGCGGGATAGGCCGTCATTCTAGCACCGCGGGCGCCGATTGCCACCCCGCAATGCGTCGGCCGGCCCCGCGCGTGCAGGGCCGGCCGTCGGCTGCGGCCGCGGGGCCGCTACTTGTTCAGCGCCTCGTGGACGCGGCCCACCATCTCCGGACCGGGGCGCAGCGTGGCGTCGCCCTCGTCCTTCCACTTGGAGGGGCAGCCCTCGTTGGCCTTCTTCTTGAGGTAGATGTTGGCCTTGAACTTCCGCATGAGCTCGTCGATGTTGCGGCCCATGTTGTAGAAGTTCACCTCCGAGTTGAAGAGCGTGCCCTCGGGATCGATGATGAACGTCCCGCGCAGCGCGAGCCCCGAGCCGGCGTCGTACACGCCGAACAGGCGCGAGAGGTTGCCCGTGGGATCGGCTCCCATCAGGTACTTCACGGCGGCCAGTTCCTTCTCGTCGCGCTTCCAGGCCAGGTGCACGAACTCGGTGTCGGTGGAGACGGTGATCAGCTGCGCGCCCATCTTCGCGAAGCGGTCCTGCTGCTCTGCCAGAGCAGCGAACTCGGTCGCTCAGACGAACGTGAAGTCGGCGGGGTAGAAGAAGAGGATCGTCCACTTGCCCTGCTTCTTCAGCTCGGCCAGGGACGCCTTGGTGAAGTCGTGGGCCACGGGATCGTAGCAGGTGAGCGTGAAGTCGGGCACCTGCATGCCGACCTTCATCTCGGTCACGGCGTCGTGCATCGGTCTACCTCCCTCAGGGTGGCGGGATCGGTGCGGCCGGGGACCCTCCCCGGCGATCCCCGACAGGATAGCGACGGGCCCGGGGCCCGCCAGTCCTTCGCCCTTGAGGCGGCCGGGGCGCCCCGGTAGACTCCCCCGGTCGCCGTCACGTCGTCCCCCGGCCCCGCGAGGATCCCATGCACCACCGCCGCAGCCTGCACTGGCAGATCCCCCTGGCCCTGGTCCTGGGCGTGGCGGCCGGCCTGGTGTGGGGCCAGGACGCCGCGGTCGGGCCGCTGCGGCCGTTCGCCGTCTACGACTTCCTGGGCACGACCTTCCTGCGCGGGCTGAAGATGGTGATCGTGCCGCTGATCACCGCCTCGATCATCAGCGGCGTGGCGGGCGTGGGCGCCGGGCGGGGCCTCGGCCGCCTGTTCGGGCGCACCTTCGCCTGGTACATCGGCACCAGCCTGCTGGCGATCCTGACGGGCCTGGTGCTGGTGAACCTGCTGCAGCCCGGCCGGCTGGACGGCCGCCCGGCAGGCGCCGCGATGGGCCTGGAAGAGCAGGCGGCCGCCCTGGACGGCGGCCTGGCGGACAAGGGCGCCGGCGACCTGGTGGGCATCCTGCAGCGCATGATCCCCGACAACCCGGTCGCGGCCGCCGCCGAGGGCCAGATGCTGCCGCTGATCTTCTTCGGCGTGCTGCTGGGGCTGGCCGCCGCGGGCCTGCCCCCGGCGCAGCGCGCCGCGCTGCTGGGCTTCTTCGACGCCCTGTTCGCGGCGATGATGCGCATCACCGGCTGGGTGATCGCCGTGGCGCCC
>DAOPJF010000354.1:0-3488 GCA_035399525.1 Candidatus Krumholzibacteriia bacterium
CCCGTGCTTGCGGCCGACGAGCTTGCCCAGCTCGACGATCATCATGCGCACCATGCCCACGGTCTGCTTCCATCCCACGACGACGGCCTTGCCCAGGGACAGGCGCTCGTAGGTGTAGTACGGCTCGTAGAAGATGCGGCCCACCGAGCGGCCCGGCGCCACCTCGTTCAGCTCGGGCGTGACGGTGCCCGACAGCAGCTGCGCGCCGCGCCGCCAGCGCAGCGCGACGGGTTCGCCGGCGCTCTCGTTGATGACGCCGGCCACCGCCGCGAACGACGTGACCTGCCTGCCGGCGACCTCGACGATGACGTCGCCCTCGCGCAGGCCCAGGCGATCGGCGGGGCCCTCCTTCTGCACGCGCCCGACGGCGGTGTTCCAGGTGTCCATGCCCAGGTGCCAACGGCCGGTCGAGTCATCCACCACCGGCGTCATGGCCAGGTCCACCGGCGCGCCGTCCCGGATCACCGTCAGCGGCACCGCCGGCGCCGTCTTCGCGCCGGACGGGATGCCGGCCAGCACGTTCGCCAGCACGTCGTCCCAGGTGGCGACCGCCTTGCCGCCCACGGCGGTGATGCTGTCGCCGACGGCGATGCCCGCCAGGGCGGCCGGGCTGCCGGCCTCGACGCTGCCGACCCGCGTGAACGGCTCCAGGCGCACGCCCTCGACCGTCATCATGCCCGTGTAGATGATCCAGGCCAGCACCAGGTTGAACAGCGGGCCGGCGATGAACACCAGCAGGCGCTGCCACACCGGGCGGCTGCTGAACAGCCGGTGCGCCGGGATGTCCTCGTCCAGGGCGGCCGCCTCGCGGTTGCCCTCGGCCGTGCCCAGGGGGTACTTGCGTTCCTCCCAGGTGCCGGTGTCCTGGATCTCCTCCATCATGCCCTCGCCGGCCATCTTCACGTAGCCGCCGAAGGGCACGGCCGACAGGACGTACTCGGTCTCGCCGCGCTTCCAGCGCAGCAGCTTCGGCCCCATGCCGATGGAGAACGTCTTGACGTAGATGCCGAACATCTTGCAGAACAGGAAATGCCCGAGCTCGTGGACGATGACCACCAGGCCCAGGGTGACGACCGATGCCAGCAGGGCCGTCGGCAGTTGGCTGCTCACTCGCTCTCCTCGCTGCGCCCCGCCGTCGCCGGACCCTTGGCCGACCCGCGCGGCAACCGGCCGCGGGCCCTCGCCCGCGCCTCGGCGTCCACGGCCAGGGCCGTCTCCAGGTCCGCGACCGACGCGGGCACGGTGTCCGCCAGACCGGCGGCGATGATGCCGGGAATGTCCGCGTATCGGATGGCCCCCGCGAGCAGGGCCTCCACAGCGACCTCGTTGGCCGCGTTCAGCACGATCGGCGCGGCGCCGCCCGCCAGGCCCGCCTCGCGCGCCAGGCGCAGGCAGGGGAAGCGGTCGGTGTCCGGCGCCTCGAAATGCAGCGCGCCCACCGCCAGCAGATCCAGCCGGCCCGTCTCGAGGGGCCAGTGGCGTTCGCCGGCCAGGGCGTACTGCAGGGGAATCCGCATGTCGGGCGTGCCCAGCTGCGCGAGCAGGGCCCCGTCGACGAACTCCACCAGCGAATGGACGATGGAACCCGGGTGCACCACCACCGCGATGCGGTCGTACGGCAGGCCGAACAGGTGGTGCGCCTCGATGACCTCCAGGCCCTTGTTCATCAGCGTGGCCGAATCAACAGTGATCTTCGGCCCCATGTTCCAGGTGGGATGCGCCAGGACCTGATCCAGCGACACCTCCGCCAGCTCGGCCGCCGGCGTGGTGCGGAACGGGCCGCCCGAGGCGGTCAGGACCAGGCGCTCGATCTCGTCCTCGCGCCGGCCCGACAGGCACTGGGCGATGGCCGCGTGCTCGGAGTCGACGGGCAGGATCTCGGCGCCGCCGGCGGCCACGGCCCGGGCCACCAGCTCGCCGCCGACCACCAGCGACTCCTTGTTGGCCAGGGCGATGCGCATGCCCCGCGCCGCCGCCGCCAGGGTGGGCTCCAGGCCCACCGCGCCCACCAGGCCGTTGACCAGGCAGCGGGCGTCGCCGGACGCGGTCACCGCTTCCAGCAGGCCGACCCGCCCGCCGGGCAGCAGGCGGTCGCCCAGGCCCAGGGTCGCGGCCGCCTCGGCATGGGCCTTCGGCTGGGTCACCGCCACCAGGGGCGGTGCGTGGTCGGGGCAGGCGGCGGCCAGGGCCGCCAGCTCGGCGCCCAGCAGGTCGACACGGCTGTGGCAGGCCACTGCGGCCACCCGCAGCCGGTCCGGTTGGCGGCGCACCAGGTCCAGGGCCTGCCGACCGATGCTGCCGGTGACCCCCAGCACCACCAGGGGCAGCGGCTGCGGCAGGGACAGCAGCGGGCGCCCGCACGGGTACAGCGAGCGATGCGATGCACGGTCGAAGAACTTGGTCATGGCGCCTCCCTCCTGCCCGGGGCGGATCAGACGACGACGAGGCGGAACCAGTAGTAGAGCACCGGCACCACGAACAGCAGCGAGTCGAAGCGGTCCAGCACGCCGCCGTGGCCGGGGATGAGCTCGGCCGTGTCCTTGGTCCCGGCATCGCGCTTGATCAGGGACTCGACCAGGTCGCCCAGCTGCCCCACCACGCCGGCGGCCAGCCCCAGCAGGGCGCCGGACAGCGGCGTGACGAACCCGGCGAAGCCGCGCGCGCAGAGCCAGCCCACCAGGGCGGCGGCGACCAGGCCGCCGACGGCGCCCTCGCGCGTCTTCTTGGGGCTGATGCGCGGCGCCAGCTTGTGACGGCCCAGGGCGATGCCCGCCAGGTAGGCCCCCGTGTCGGTGGCCCAGGTCACCAGGGCGGCGAAGAACACCATCTGCGCGCCGACCGAGTCCGGCGCGCCGCTCGCGGCCGGCAGCTGCCGCAGCATGACCAGGTGGCTGCCCAGCCAGCCCACGTACATGATGCCGAAGACCGTCACGGCCATGTGGCCGAGCGCATGGCCCAGCTCGCCGCGGAACAGCTCGCGCACCATGATGACCAGCAGCGCCGACGTCAGCACCAGCGGCACCGCGATGCCCTGGTGCCAGGCATACACCGCGATGGCGGCGGCGGCCGCCTGCCCCAGGGGCTCGAACGGCCGGTAGCCCTTGCTGCGCATGAGGGCGTAGAACTCGCGCAGGCCCAGCAGGATGACCAGCAGCACCAGGCCCAGGAAGAAGACGCCCCCGCGCCGCGTGATCAGGTACAGGCAGGGCACGCCCACGACGATCACCGCGATGCGCGGCAGGATGCCGGCGGCCAGGAATCGGCCGATCGCCGTGGGGCGGGGCGGCTCGGCCGCGCCGCCCGGGGTCACGGCCTCACCTTGAGCAGGCGCTTCCAGCGGGCGGGATCGAGCAGGCCCTGGTCGGCGGCCGGCGCGGTGTCGTCCACGTCGGGCAGCGCGCCGAAGCGCCGTTCGCGGGTCTGGTAGTCGGCCACGGCCAGCACCAGGTCGCGGGCCCCGAAGTCGGGCCACAGCACGGGGGTGATCA
>DAOPJF010000355.1:0-3487 GCA_035399525.1 Candidatus Krumholzibacteriia bacterium
ACCGCCAGTCGGACCTGATGCAGGCCCTGGCGCGGGTGCTCGCGGGAGGCTCGCCGCCCGCCTGACGGCCGGGCCGGAGGCCTGCCGCGGTGGACCGGCCGCGGCGCTTCCGCTATATTCCGCGGTGCGCGGGGCGCCGGGGCGTCCCGCATCCCTACGCCTGGCCCAGGAGAGGACCGGATGCGACGAATCCAGAGCCGGATCACCACCGGCGACGCGGCCTTCCAGGAGAACGACCGCAAGAACCGCGAGCGCACCGCCGAACTGGCCGCGCTGCTCGAGCGCGTGCGCGCCGGCGGCAGCGACAAGGCGCGCGAGCGCCACGTCGCGCAGGGCAAGCTGCTGGTGCGCGACCGCATCGAGGGGCTGCTCGACCCCGGCTCGCCGTTCCTGGAGCTGTCACCACTGGCGGCCCACGGCCTGTACGAGGACGACGTGCCCGCCGCGGGCCTGGTCACCGGCATCGGCCAGGTGCACGGCCGCCAGGTGATGATCGTGGCCAACGACGCCACGGTGAAGGGCGGCACCTACTACCCCATCACCGTCAAGAAGCACCTGCGCGCCCAGGAGGTCGCCCGCGAGAACGGGCTGCCCTGCATCTACCTGGTGGACTCGGGCGGCGCCTTCCTGCCGCTGCAGGCGGAGGTGTTCCCGGACCGTGACCACTTCGGCCGCATCTTCTACAACCAGGCCACCATGAGCGGGCGCGGCATCCCGCAGATCTCGGCGGTGCTCGGCTCGTGCACCGCGGGCGGCGCCTACGTGCCGGCCATGAGCGACGAGGTGGTCATCGTCAGGGAGCAGGGCACCATCTTCCTGGGCGGGCCGCCGCTGGTGAAGGCGGCCACGGGCGAGGAGGTCACCGCCGAGGAGCTGGGCGGCGGCGACGTGCACACGCGCATCAGCGGCGTGGCCGACCACCTGGCCGACGACGACGCCCACGCCCTGCGCCTGCTCCGGGACATCGTCGAGAACCTCGGGCCGGTGGACCGGGCCCGCGTGCCCTGCGCCGCGCCCGAGGAACCCCACTACGACCCGGAGGAGCTGTACGGCGTGGTCAGCCACGACCCGCGCCGGCCCTTCGACATCCGCGAGGTCATCGCGCGCATCGTCGACGGCAGCCGCATGCACGAGTTCAAGCCGCGCTACGGCACGACGCTGGTCTGCGGCTTCGCCCACATCCACGGCTACAGCGTGGGCATCGTGGCCAACAACGGCATCCTGTTCAGCGCCGAGGCCCTGAAGGCCACGCACTTCATCGAGCTGTGCAACGCGCGGCGCATCCCGCTGGTGTTCCTGCAGAACATCACCGGCTTCATGATCGGCCGGCAGTACGAGCACGGCGGCATCGCCAAGGACGGCGCCAAGATGGTCAACGCCGTCAGCAACAGCACCGTGCCCAGGTTCACGGTCATCGTCGGCGGCAGCTTCGGCGCCGGCAACTACGGCATGTGCGGCCGGGCCTACCAGCCGCGGCTGCTGTTCATGTGGCCGCAGGCCAAGATCTCGGTGATGGGCGGCGAGCAGGCCGCCGGCGTGCTGCTGACGGTCAAGCAGGACCAGGAAGCGCGTGCCGGCCGCGCGCTGACGCCCGAGCAGGAGCGCGCCATCGTCGATCCCATCGTCGCCAAGTACGAGACCGAGGGTCACGCCTTCTACAGCAGCGCCCGGCTGTGGGACGACGGCGTGATCGACCCCGTGCAGACGCGCGACGTGCTGGGCCTGGGCCTGGCCATGTCGCTGAACGCGCCCATCGAACCCGCGCGCTACGGCGTGTTCCGCATGTAGGAGGTCGGCATGGCCGTCACCAGGCAGATGCAGGGACCGGTGCTCGTGGTCACCCTCGACGCCGCCGAGGTGCGCAACGCGCTGGACGCGGCGACCATGGCCGAGCTGCGCGACCTGTTCGAGGGCATCGCCTACCGCGATCCCCTGCCCCCGGGCGGCGATGCGGCGCAGGCCGGGCCGGGCGGCCTGTTCCGGCCCCACGCGGTGGTGCTGCGCTCGACCGGCGCCGTGTTCTGTGCGGGCGCCCACCTGGGCGAGATGCGCCGCCTGGGCCAGGCCGACTACCAGGCCAACCTGGCGGCGGCCCTGGACATGGGCGCCATGTTCCGCGCCATCCGCAACTGCCCCGCGCCGGTGGTGGCCCGCGTGCAGGGGCCGGCCTACGGCGGCGGCGTGGGCCTGGCCGCGGCCTCGGACCTGGTCATCGCCGCGCCCACGGCGCGCTTCGCGTTCACCGAGGTGAGGCTGGGCATCGTGCCCGGCGTGATCGCGCCCGTGGTGATCGAGCGCACCGGCCCGTCGGCCGCACGCGCCGCGTTCCTGACCGCCGAGCCCCTGGGCGCGGCCGAGGCCCGCGCCATCGGCCTGGTCGACCGCGTGGCCGCCACCGACGCCGACCTCGACGCCGCGGTGACCGGCGCCGTGCAGGCGCTGCTGGCCGGCGGCCCGGCCGCATTGGGGCTGGTCAAGAGCCTGGTCGACAACGTGCAGACCCTGGGCTTCGCCCGCAGCGCCGAGTTCTGCGGCGGCCTGATCGCCCAGGCGCGCACCGGCGCCGAGGGCCAGGCCGCGCTGGCGGCCTTCAACGAGAAACGGCCGTCGCCCTGGACCGGCGCGGCCGCCTGGACGCTGCCGCCCGAGCCCCGAAAGGATCCCGCGTGACCGTTCCCGTGCGACCGATCACGAAGGTGCTGGTGGCCAACCGCGGCGAGATCGCCGTGCGCGTCATCCGGGCCTGCCGCGAGCTGGGCATCGCGTCGGTGGCCGTGGCCTCGGACGCCGACCGGCGCGCTCTGCACGCCCGGCTGGCCGACGAGGTCGTGGCCATCGGGCCGCCCGAGCCGCGCGCCAGCTACCTGGACATGGAGCGCATCCTGGCCGCCGCGGCGGCCACGGGTGCGGACGCCGTGCACCCGGGCTACGGCATCCGGCCCGATGAACACCAGGCCCGCCTCGGCGCAGCGCCGAGGCGGGCCTGGTGTTCATCGGGCCGGATGCCGACACCATCCTGGCCATGGGCGAGAAGACCGCCGCCCGCGCGGTGATGCAGGCCGCCGGCGTGCCCGTGGTGCCCGGCGCACTGTTGCCCGAGCCCGGCCCGGACGGCGAGCTCGACGCGGCCGCGGTCGAGGCGGCGGCCCGGTCGGTGGGCTTTCCGCTGATGGTCAAGGCGGCCTTCGGCGGCGGCGGCAAGGGCATGCGCCTGGTGCGCGATCCCGCTCAGGTGGCGGCCTCGTGCGCGGCGGCGGCCCGCGAGGCGCTGAAGGCCTTCGGCGACGGCAAGATCTACCTCGAGAAGTTCATCGAGCGCCCGCGTCACGTCGAGTTCCAGGTCTTCGGCGACCGGCACGGGAACGCCGTGCACCTGTTCGAGCGCGAGTGCTCGGTGCAGCGCCGCCACCAGAAGCTCATCGAGGAGTCGCCCTCGCCCGCCCTCGACGACGCGCTGCGCGCGCGCATGGGCGAGGCCGCGGTGGCC
>DAOPJF010000356.1:0-3486 GCA_035399525.1 Candidatus Krumholzibacteriia bacterium
CCGCCAGGGCAGCACCCCGCTCCTCCTTGCCGTCGTCCGGCCCGCCGGGGGCCAGGGAGAGATCCGTCCGCAACCGCACCCACGGGCCCGGTTTGCGCCTGATGTTCGCACACGCCGCGGCCACTGTCTCCCCCGAATCGGGAAATCGTGCGTCCGGCGCGATCTGGGCCAGCGGTTCGAGCACGAAGGCCCGCTCACGGGCCCGCGCGTGGGGCACCACGACCGAGCCGTCCCGCCCCGCAAACCCCTCGTAGAGAACCAGATCCAGGTCGATCGGCCGCGGCTTCATGTGCCCGTCCGCCGGCCGCCCCGCCGCGGCCTCGAGTTCCTTGAGCACCGCCACCAGCGCCGCCGGCCCCAGGTCCGTGGCCAGTGCGGCGCAGGCATTGAGGTACGGATCCTGGGTACCGGGCCCCACGTACTCGGTCTCCCACACGCCGCTGACAGCCCCCAACGCCACGTCCGGGTGCGCCCGCAGCGCCGCCACGGCCGCCCGCAGGTAGGCCGCCCGGTCGCCCTGGTTGCCCCCCAGCCCGATCCAGGCGCGGCGGGTCATGCGGGATCCTGCCCGGCTTCGAGCCACTGCCGGTCTCGCTCCAGGGTGACGGCCGCGGACCCCGCGAACCCCGCGATGGGCGGGTGCACCTTGCGCACGGTCACGGCCACCCGCTCGGCGCGGCAGCACCCCAGCACGGCGCGGCACACGCGCACGGCCACCGTCTCGATCAGGCGGCAGGGCGGATCGCCCGCCGCCGCGACCACCGCCGCGTGCACCGCCGCGTAGTCCACCGCCAGGTCCAGGTCGTCCGCCTCGGCCGCTGCCTCGCAGTCGGCCCACAGCGCGACATCGATCACGAACGGCTGCGGCGCCGCGCGCTCGCAGGCGAGCACGCCGTGCCGCGCCGCGACCTCCACGCCCTCGAGCCGGATGTGGTCGCTCAGCGCCACTGGCGGAACCGCCGCGCGCCCTCGGCCACGTCCTGGTCCGCCGCCGTCAGGCTGATGCGGAACCAGCCCTCGCCGCCCGGGCCGAAGCCCAGGCCGGGCGTGACCACCACGTCGATCTCCTCGAGCACCCTGGTGCAGAACGCCGCCGACGACCCGCCGCCCGGCACGCGCACCCACACGTAGAACGTGGCGCCCGACGGGAACACCGCGAAGCCGCCGGCCTCCAGCGCCTCGACCATCACCTTGCGACGCGCCGCGTAGGGCGCCATCACGTCCCGCTGCAGTTCGGCGAACGCCGGCCCCAGGGCGTGCGCGGCCACCTTCTGCACCGGCGTGAAGACGCCGCTGTCGATGCTCTCCTTCACCCGGCCCAGCGCCCGCACCACGTCGGCGTTGCCCACGGCGAAGCCCACGCGCCAGCCGGTCATGTTGAACATCTTCGACAGGCTGTGCAGCTCGATCACGCGGTTCGTGCGATGGTCGACCTCGCGCAGCATGCTCCGGGGACGGCCGCCGTCCAGCGTCACCTCGAGGTAGGCCGCGTCGTTCACCAGCACGAATCCGCGGCGCGCCGCCAGGGCGGCCGCCTCGGACCAGAAGCCGCTCTCGACCACGGCGCCGGTCGGGTTGTTGGGATAGTTCAGGAACGCCATCCGCGTGTGGTCGTCGGCCAGGCGGTCCAACTCGGCCAGGTCGGGCACGAAGCCGCGCCCGGGCGCCAGGTCGAACACCCGCGGATCGCCGCCGGCGAGGATCGTCGCCTGCCCGTACACCGGGTAGCCGATGGACGGCACCAGCACGTTGTCGCCCTCCTCGACGCAGGTCAGCGGCAGGTGGCCCAGGCCCTCCTTGCTGCCGATCAGCGCCAGGATCTCGCGGTCCGGGTCGGCCTCGACCCCGTGGCGCTCGGCCAGCCAGGCGGCGATGACGCGCCTGAGCCCGGCGTCTCCGCGCTGGGCCGGGTAGCGGTGCCCGGCGGGCTCGGCCAGGGCCCGGGTCATCACCTCGACCAGCGGCGCCGGCGTCGGGCGGTCGGGGTCGCCGATGCCCAGGTCCACGACCGGGCGGCCGGCGGCGCGCGCCGCGGCCTTGGCGGCATCGATGGCGGAGAACAGGTAAGGAGGCAGGCGGTCCAGACGTGCCACGGCGGTCATCTCCCGGGATGGCGATCAGGCGGAAAAAACCCCGCGGGCCCAGGCGGACCCGCGGGGATCAATATGGCACACGGCCGGGGGATCATCCACCCTGCTGGGCGGCCTTTTTCTTCGCGGCTTCCACCTGCAGGAGGTCGCTCATGCGCTGCACCTGCTGGCGGGCCGACTGGGAGTACCGCTGGTTGTTGGCCGCGGCGCACTCCTCGAACTTGCCCTTGGCGGCCTCGTAGTCCTGGCTCGCCTCCAGGGCCAGGCCCCACGAGTACAGGATCGGGGCCAGGGCCTGGCGGCCCTTGCTCTGGTGCTCGGTGTAGGCGGCAGCAGCCTCGTTCCGGGCCGCCTCGGCCTGGCCGTTCTCCACCATCACCTGCAGCATGGCGCCCCACTCGGTGGTGGCGTTGGGCTGCAGCTTCAGGTAGGCGCGGTAGGCCTCGACGCTCTCGCCCTTGCGGCCGGCGGCGTCCAGGGCGCGGGCCAGCGTCAGCGTGGCGTTGGGCTGGTCCGGATTCTTGGCCAGCATGTCCTGCAGCAGCGTCACGGCGCCGCTGTAGTCCCCGCCGGTCATCTTCTGGCGGACGATGTCCATGGCCGTCGACCCGCCGGCCTGGCCGCCGTACTGGTTGGCCAGGTCCTGGTAGTAGGCGGCCTGCTTGCTGTTGCCGGCCTTCTTCTGCTGCTCGGCGGCCTTGCTGGCGGCCTTGGAGATCTGCGCCAGGGCGTTGGCCTTGACGTGCTCGCACTCGTCCAGGGAGATGATGTGCTCGAAGACGTCCACCGACTGGGTGTGGTAGCCCGCGGCCGTGTGCAGCAGCGCCAGGTTGAACAGCACGCCGCAGTCGTCCGGGGCCAGCATCTCGGCCTTCATCATCTCGGCGCGGGCTTCCTTGTACTTCTTTTCCTTCGCGTAGGCCTTGGCCAGGTTGGCGTAGTCGCCGGCCTCGACCTCGTCGCCGCGGACGGCGATGGTCTTGCTGAACCAGTCGACGGCAGCCGGGAAGTCGCCCTTGCCCATGTAGGCGGTGCCCAGGCCGCGGTTGGCCTCGACGTGCTCGGGGCAGACGCCCACGATCGACTGCAGGCGGGCAATGGCCTGGTCCCAGGCCTGCTGGTTCAGGAACTCGGCCGCGGACTGGTAGGCCAGGTCGGCCTCCTGCATCTGCCCGGGCAGGCAAGCGGCGGCCGCCGCCTGGATCGACGCGAGCCCGAGGGCCACGACGGCGACGGCGAGCAGGTGGCGGACACGGGAGTGGTGCCTCGTCAGGTGCACGGGGGAACCTCCGATCGGGTGCAACTCCGGGGGGACAAAAAGACGGCCCCGCCGGCGGCGGGGGCGCCGGCTGAATATACCGGCGCGTCGGGGGGGTGTCAAACCCGGGGTCCCCGC
>DAOPJF010000357.1:0-3482 GCA_035399525.1 Candidatus Krumholzibacteriia bacterium
CTCCTCGGTGTCGAAGTAGGCCATCTGCTCGTCCAGGTTGCCGTCGTGGCAGACCAGCGCCTTGAAGCGGTCGCCGAAGGGCTGCCCGTGCATCCAGTTGATCATGTAGCCGCCGTAGCTGGCGCCCGCCGCCACGACGCGCGAGCCGTCCATCCACGTGTACTTGGCCAGCGCGGCGTCCAGGCCCTTCTCCAGGTCCTCGAGGGGGCGATCGCCCCAGTGGCCGCTGATGGCGTCGGTGAAGCCCTGGCCGTAGCCGGTCGAGCCGTGGAAGTCGACCGCGATGGTGGTGAAGCCCGCGCCCACGTAGGCCTGCGGGTTCCAGCGGTAGTGGAAGTCGTTGCCGAAGCTGCCCTGCGGACCGCCGTGCACCAGGAAGGCCACGGGCCAGGTCTGGCCGGCGGCGGCCTTCTCGGGCGTCCAGTCGTAGGGCTTGACCACGTAGGCGTACACCGTCTCGTCGTTCCAGCCCTTGAAGGTGAACTGCTCGGGCTCGCCCATCTGCGCCTGCGCCAGCCGGGCGCCGTTGAAGTCGGTGATCTGCTTCACGCCCTTGCCGTCGAAGCCCATGGTGAACAGCTCGGTGGGCATCTGCAGGTGCTGCAGGCCGAACAGCAGGCCCTTCTTCAGCACGGTGACGCTCGAGGCGCTGCCCATCTCGTGGATGCGCGCGACCTTGCCCGACTTCAGGTCGAGCTTGAACACCGAGTGCTGGCCCAGGCAGCCGGCGCTGAAGTACGCGGTGCGGTTGTCCGACGCGAAGGCCAGGCCGTGGGGCGACAGGTCGATGGGCCGGTCCAGTTGCGGCGTGGTGAAGGCCACGTCCAGGCGGCGGGTGTCGCCGGTGGCCCAGTCCATGATCATGAGGTGGAAGTTGTCGGCTTCGAAACCAGGGCGGTCCATGGCCAGCCAGGTCAGCGACTTGCCGTCGGGGGTGAAGGCGGGCTCGGTGTCCCAGGCCTCGTTGGCCTCGGTCAGGCAGCGCAGGGTGCCCGAGCCGTCGGCGGCCACGGCGTACACGTCGTAGTCGGTGCTCCAGGCGGGCTCGCTGCCCGCGAGCATCTTGGCGGTGAACAGCACCTCGCGGCCGTCGGGCGTGACGGCGATCTCCTCGAACCCGCCCCAGGGGTGGGTCGGCACGTCGGCGTCCAGGTACGTCATCAGGTCGACGGCGTCGCCGCTGAGCGGATCGACGGTGAACAGGTGGCTGCGCTTGCCGTCCTCCCAGGTGTCCCAGTGCCGGAACATCAGCTCGTCGTAGACCAGGCCGGTGGTCTTGGCCGCGGCCTTGGCCGCGTCCTTCTCGACGGTGCCGTCGATGCCGGCGCCCGGGTACACGTCCATGGCGACGAGGAACTTCTTCAGCGCGGGCTCGACGCGGAACTCGTTGATGTCCAGGGCCAGGTGCGTGATCTGCCGCGCCTCGCCGCCGTCGGGCTCGATGCGCCAGATCTGGCTGCTGCCGCCGCGGGTCGAGAGGAAGAACAGCCCGCCGTCGTGGCACCAGCGGGGGTTCCAGTCGGCGGCCGCGTCGGTGGTCAGGCGCTTGAGCGTCTTGCCGTCCACCGAGGCCACCCAGATGTCGGTCAGGCCCTTGTTGGCCTCCACGTCCGTGGTGCGGACGGTGAAGGCGACCCACTGGCCGTCGAACGAGACCTGGGGATCGCCCAGCCTCTGCATCGCCAGCATGTCGTGGACCGAGAAGGGATGGGGGGCGTCCTGGGCGAAGACACTGGCGGCGGCCAGCAGCAGGCAGGTGGTCAGAACGGCGCGCAGGCTCAAGGCTGTACCTCCGAGGCAGGCGGCTGGGGGGACACGTCGAGTTCGAACACCGCAATATAGGGCATGATCCGGCCATTTACGAATGTGGGTTGGCCGTGGCGGGCGGTCGTGATCTGTGGCACCATCGGGTCCCGGGCTAGGGCGCCCGGATGGAGGTGTTCGTCCATGTTGTTGCGCCACAAGCTTTTCGTGACAGCCATGCTCGTGCTGGCCGCGTCCACCGCGGCCGCCGACGCGCCACGGCCCTGGCCGCCGGGCGGACGATCGGTCGGCCCCGGCGTCTGCTACGGCCCCCACCGCGACGGCCAGCGCCCCGGCGGGCCCGACCCGACCGAGGCGCAGCTGCGCGAGGACCTGCACCTGATCGCGCGCCACTGGGGCGTGCTGCGCCTGTACGGCGCCGGCGGACCGGGCGAGACGGTGCTGCGGGTCATCCGCGCCGACAGCCTGGGGCTGAAGGTGGTCCTCGGGGTGTGGATCGCGCCCGAGGAGCACCGCGACGCCGACGGCCGCGTGCTCGAGCGCTTTCCCGCCGCCGCGGCCGCCAACGCCGCCGAGGTCGATGCGGCCATCCGCCTGGCGGCCGCCTATCCCGACGTGGTCGCGGCGGTCTGCGTGGGCAATGAGACCCAGGTGTCCTGGTCGGCCCACCGCAGCCCCCTGGACATCCTCATCGGCCACGTGCGCCGGGTGCGCGGGGGCGTGGCCCAGCCGGTGTCCGTGGCGGACGATTTCAACTTCTGGAACAAGCCCGCAAGCCGCGCGCTGGCGGCCGAGGTCGATTTCGTCATCATGCACGCCCACCCCATGTGGAACGGGCTGCAGCGCGCCGAGGCCCTGCCCTGGCTCGACCTGCGGCTGGCCGAGGTGCGGGCCCTGCACCCGGACCGCCCCGTGGTGCTGGGCGAGACGGGCTGGGCGACCTCGGTGGCCGGGCACGGCGAGCAGGCGCAGCTGATCAAGGGGACGGCCGACGAGGCCGAGCAGGCCCAATTCGCTAAAGACCTGCGGGGTTGGGCCGATGCGAAGTCCTTGGCCGTGTTCCTGTTCGAGGCCTTCGACGAGAACTGGAAGGGCGGCGACGACCCGGCCGAGGTCGAGAAGCACTGGGGCGTCTACGGCGCCGACCGCGCCCCGAAGCCGGCCGTGGCCGCCCTGGAGGCCGAGGACCCCCAATCGGGCCGTTGACACCGCCGCCAAACCGGCGACCTTGGTGGGGACCCGAACCGCCAGCAGGAGAGTACCGATTGAGTTCCTACGTCCTGACGCACCTGAAACAGCTCGAGCAGGAATCCATCCACGTCATGCGCGAGGTCGTGGCCGAGTTCAAGAACCCGGTCATGCTCTACTCGGTGGGCAAGGATTCGGCGGTGATGATCCGCCTGGCCCAGAAGGCGTTCCACCCCGGGAAATTCCCGTTCCCGCTGATGCACATCGACACGGGCTACAAGTTCCCCGAGATGTACGCGTTCCGCGACGAGTTCACCCGGTCGATCGGCGCGCGGCTGATCGTCGAACGCAACGAGGAGTGGATCGCCAAGGGCGCCCACCCCACCACCCTGGGCAACGACAAGTGCTGCCAGCAGCTGAAGACGCGCGGCCTGCTCGACGCCCTGGCGAAGCACGGCTTCGACGCCGCCTTCGGCGGGGCGCGCCGCGACGAGGAGAAATCGCGGGCCAAGGAGCGCTTCTTCTCGGTG
>DAOPJF010000358.1:0-3480 GCA_035399525.1 Candidatus Krumholzibacteriia bacterium
GACCAACGAGATCGAGGTCGTCGAGTCGATGGACGTCTCGGTCGCCTTCCCGGGCGCGGACGCCGCCGCCCAGCGTGACCTGATCGCCCGCACCTACAGCCCCTTCTTCGAGGGCCTGTACACCGGCGTGGCCGGCATCAAGGGCTTCCACGACGCCTATCCCGACCACGTCGGCGACGTCGTGACCATGGTGATCGTCACCCCGCCGGCGTTCGCGGGCGGGCTGTCCGAGTTCGTGCAGTGGAAGACCGAGCGCGGCTTCCACATGATCATGGCCGTGACCGGCACCCCCGGCGTCGGCACCACCGCCGCCGAGATCCAGGCCTACCTGCACGGCCTGTACAACAACGCCACGCCCGAACTGCCGGCGCCCAGCTTCGTGCTGTTCGTCGGCGACGTGGCCGAGATGCCCACCTGGACCATGAACGGCGACGCGACCGACCGGCCGTACTGCGCGGTCGATGCCGACCTGATCCCGGACATGTACTACGGCCGCTTCTCGGCGACGAACCCGAGCGAGCTGCAGGCCCAGATCGACAAGACGATGATGTACGACCAGTTCACCATGCCCGACCCCAGCTACCTGGACAAGGTGACGCTGATCGCCGGCGTGGACGGCACCTACGCCCCGACGCACGGCAACGGCCAGATCAACTACGGGACTGCGCACTACTTCAACGCGGCCCATGACCTGACCAGCCACACCTACCTGTACCCCGCGTCCAACGGCGCGGTGGAGGCCGAGATCGTCCAGACCGTCAGCGACGGCGTGGCCCTGATCAACTACACGGCCCACGGCAGCGAGACCGGCTGGTACGACCCCGCCTTCACGCAGGCGAACATCAACAGCCTGACCAACGCCGGCAAGTACGGCCTGGCCATCGGCAACTGCTGCCTGACCTCGACCTACGACTACGCCGAGTGCATGGGCGAGACCTGGCTGCGCGCCGCCAACAAGGGCGCCGTCGGCTACATCGGCGGCTCGAACAGCACGTACTGGGACGAGGACTACTGGTGGGGCGTCGGCTTCCACGCCTCGAGCCAGATCGACGGCACGGCCTGGCCGTACGAGTCGACGGGCCTGGGCGCCTACGACGGCGTGTTCCATGACCACGGCGAGGCCGCCACGCAGTGGTACGTGACCAACGACGCGCTGGTCTTCGCCGGCAACCTGGCCGTGACCGAGTCGGGCTCCAGCCGCATCGAGTACTACTGGAACATCTACAACCTGCTGGGCGACCCGAGCCTGAGCACCTACCTGGCCCCCGTCGCCAACACCGTGTCGCACCCGACGACGGTGTTCGTCGGCACGCCGGCGCTGACCGTGTCCGCGGACGTGGGCAGCTACGTCGGCCTGACGCAGAACGGCGTCCTGATGGGCGCGGGCACCGTGGGCGCCGGCGGCACCCTCGCCATCGACTACCTGGACGTGCTGACGCCCGGCGTGCCGATGAAGATGGTCGTCACGGCCCAGAACCGCATCCCCTACATCACGGACCTGAACGTGATCGTGCCGGCGACGGTGACCATCGATCCCATGGTGATCGACGTGAACACGCCGACGGCCATCACGGTGACGGTGCTCGACGCCGACGGCGTCCTGCCGCAGCCGGGCATCAACGTGTGGGCCGAGGGCCTGCAGTACGCGACCGCGCCCGTGGCCACCGACGCCAACGGCGTGGCCGTGATCAACGTGAACGCGGCCTACGGTCCGACCCTGGACATCGTGGGCCAGGACCCGGCCGAGTCGTACCGCCTGTTCACCGAGCCGGTCGCGGTCAACGCCGCGGCGCTGGCCTCGCCCGACCTGGCCGTGAGCACCGCCATCGGCCTGAGCGACGCCTTCGCGCTGAACCTGCCCGGCACGCTGCACGCGACGGTGGCCGAGGCCGGCCACATCCTGTACGCGCAGCTGCCCGACGGCTCGCTGCTGAACACCGCGGCGGCCGACCTGGTCCTGACGCCGGCCCAGCTGGGCGCGGTGACGGGCATCATCGCCGTCAGCGGCTACGACCTGTACACCGAGACCTTCCCGATCATCGAGGCCTACGGCTCGGTGGCCGGCACGGTGACCAGCGGCGGTGCGCCGATGGCCGGCGTGACCGTGCGTTGCGTCGACGGGCTGGGCGCCGACGCCTTCAGCGCCGTGACCGCGGCCGACGGCACCTATGCCTCGCCCGAGGACGTGCTGGTCGACGACTACACCCTGGTGATCGACCACTTCGGCTACCTGCACTTCGAGCAGGCCGTGTTCGTCAACTACGGGGCCAACACCTTCGACCTCGACCTCACGGCGGCCCCGAGCGGCACGCTGGGCGGCATGCTGGTCGACGCGGACACGGACGAGCCCCTCGAGGGCGTCGTGCGCGTGTACCGCAGCGACGACGGATCGCTGTATGCCGAGGCCGTCTGCGCCCCCGACGGCACGTTCATGACCGGCGCCCTGCCGTACTTCACGTACAACGTGCAGGCGAGGGCCTACCACCACAAGCCGGTGACCCTCAGCATGACGATCGAGGAGCCGGAGACCATCAAGAACTTCGCCCTGGTGCCGACCAACGGCGACCTGCTGGTCATCGACGACGGCGCCAAGGGCGGCCTGGTCGCGGACAAGTTCGGCGGCAAGCACGGGGACGAACTGCTGGCGTCGGGCTACATGGTCGAGCCGGCCAAGAGCGCGGCCGAGCTGGCCGTGGACCTGGAGAACCTGGGCTACTCGGTCACCGTCAAGACCATCGACGCGGTCGATCCCGCGATCTTCGGCGACTACGACGTGGTCGTCCTGGCCTGCGGCAACAACACCGAGACCCTGGCGGTGGCCGCGGTCAAGGCCGGCCTGGTCGCCTTCGCCCAGGCTGGCGGGCACATCCTGCTCGAAGGCGGCGAGCTGGGCTACGACCAGTACGGCGACGCCGCCTTCGCCACCTACGTGATGCACACCAACGACTGGAACGCCGACAACTCCGGCACCATCGCCGTGCATGACGCGGGCGCCTACATCCTGAACAACCCCAACGACGCGGCCGTGCCGATGGGCCTGACCTACGTGGGCTACGGCGACAGCGACGCCATGGTGCCGCTGCCGGACGCCAGCTATCCGCTGACCTGGACGAACTACGCCGCCGAGGGCTCGGTCATCACCTTCGACCCGAACCCGGCGCCGCAGGGCGGCCAGATCGTGTTCTTCTGCTTCAACTACCTGGCCGCCGACGCGGCGGGCCGCCTGCCCCTGCTGGAGAACGCGATGGAGTGGCTGCTGGCCCTCGAGGTCGGCGACTGCAGCATCACGGGCCAGGTCTCGCTGGCGGGCCAGGGCGATGCCAGCGGCGTCACGGTCACGGCCAATGGCAATTTGAATATGCGCAGCGGCCCCGATACCAGCTATCGGCGCGTAGGCGGCGTCAGTTTTGGCGACACGCTGCTGCTGGATGGCCAGGACGGTAACCTCAATTGGGTACGCGGCGCCAACAGTCGCGGCGA
>DAOPJF010000359.1:0-3473 GCA_035399525.1 Candidatus Krumholzibacteriia bacterium
CACCCGCCTGCGCGTGATGACGTTCAACCTGCTGACGTCGACCAAGAAGCGCCGCACCCATCCGTGGCGCCTGCGCCGCCGCAACGTCGCGCGCCTGATCCGCAGCCAGATGCCCGACGTGATCGGCACCCAGGAGGCGAACCTGGCCCAGCTGCGCGACCTGGCGGCGCTGCTGCCGGAGTACGAGTTCCTGGGCGAGGGCAACCTCGGCCGCGCCCACGCCGACAGCGAGCGCAGCTGGTACTGCGCGGTGTTCTACCGCCGCGACCGCGTGCGCCCCATCGATCCGGATGCCGCCAGCGAGACCTACTGGCTGTCGCCGACCCCCGAGGTGCCGGCCTCGCAGTACTCGCTGGGCACGCGGCCGCGCCTGGTGACCTGGACCACCTTCGAGACCGTCGCCGACGGCCGCACCTTCGTGTTCGGCACCACGCACCTCGAGGCGGTCAACGCCTGGCACCGCCGGCGCAGCGCGCGCCTGCTGCGCGCGCAGGTCAGCCGCATGGTCGCGAGCCTCGGCCCCGACGTGCCGGTGTTCCTGACCGGCGACTTCAATGCCGTGGCCGATTCCCCCGAGATCCGGGCGATGAGCGAGCACGACGCCGACCTCGAGCCGCTGCACGACGCCTGGCGCGCCGCCGGCGGCGACGACGCCCTGGGCGGCACCTTCCGCGGCCTGGGCCTGCGCGACCGCGTGGGGCACCGGCTGCTGGGGCCGCGGCGCATCGACTACGTGTTCTTCCGCGGGCGCCTGGACGTGCGCCGCGTGCATCGCGTCGACTTCCGCGGGCTCGACCACCGCGAGGCGGCCGTGCCCTCGGACCACTATCCGGTGCTGGCCGAATTCGATCTTGCGGTCTGAGCCCCGCGGGGGGCATGCTGGGCCGCGACGACGCACCGCGGGCCGGACCTGACGGGGTCCGGCCCGCTTCGTTCCTGCCTCCGGGAGACGCCATGACCTCCATCGCCGACCCGACACCGGACGACCTCAAGGCCGCGGCCGATGCCGCCCTGCGCCTGTTCCCCGCGCCCGTGGCGGTGGTCGGCGCCGCCGCGGACGGCGTGCGCGCCGGCCTGCTGGCCGCCTGGGTGACCCGGGTGTCCATGGAGCCGCCGCTGGTGCTCGTGGCCGTCGGGCACACGCGCCACACCTACGGCGTCCTCGCTGCGGCCGCGTCGTTCACCGTGTCGCTGCTGGGCGAAGGCCAGATCGAGACCGCGCGGCTGTTCGGCCTGGTCTCGGGGCGCGAGCGCGACAAGTGGGCCGAGGTGCCCATGGTCCTGATGGACGACCGCACGCCGGCCCTGCGCGACTGCGCCGCGCGGCTGCTGTGCACCTCGGCCGGGCGCTTCACCGCCGGTGATCACGACTGCTTCGTGGGCCACATCATGGCGGCCGAGGTCGTGTCCGGCGGTCCGGCGCTGCCGCTGCGCGGCGCCGACTACGCCCCGCGGCCGTGAACGCCCGCCCTTGCGGGTCCGGCGCCATCTGGTAGAATGTGGAGGCACCGCAGCAGCGCGCCGCCGAGCCGCCGCAACGGTCCGGATCACCATCGAAAAAGGGGCCGAAGCATGGATCATCCGCAGAGCCACCCCGCCTTCAAGCTGCTTCCGAGAGAGATCCTCTCCCTGCCCAAGGTCGAGGTGCCCGTGGCCGGCGTCACCGGCTACAGCATGTGCGACGACGAGAAGCAGCTCGTCTTCTTCCTGTTCGACGAGGGCGTGAGCGTGCCCGACCATTCCCACTGCGAGCAGCGCGGCATGGTCGTGTCGGGCGAGATGCTGATCGAGATCGAGGGGGAGACGAACCTCTTCCAGGCCGGCGATTTCTACGTGGTGCCGGCGAATGTCCGCCACCGCGCCAGCTTCAGCAGGCCGACCTTCGTCATCGACCTGTCCGCCCTGCCCGACCGCTACAAGGCCACGGCCTAGCGGCAGCATGGCTTCCGCAGCACGACGCCCGGCTCCCGAGGGGGCCGGGCGTCGTCGCGTTCCGGGAACCGCCTCGCGCGCTCAGGGCCCGAGCACGACCTCGAAGCGCGCCTCGGGCGTGATGAACGCCGCGGCTGCGTCGCGCACGTCCGCGGGCGTACACGTCTCGACTCCGGCCACGACCTCCTCGAGGTCGCCGGGGCTGCGTCCGTAGAGGAACGAGCGCGAGGCGCGCGCGGCCTGCGCGGCGTTGCCCTGGACGCCGATCAGCAGGCCGCCCAGCAGCCGGCTGCGGGCCCGCGCGAACTCCACGTCGCCCACCGGCGCGTCCGTCAGGTCGGCCACTTCGCGGGCCAGCGCCGCGGCCGCTTCGGCGGCCGTCTCGGGCGCGGTCAGCACGTAGCCCATGAGCATGCCCTGGCCGAATCCCGCCGTCGACAGCAGGCCCGAGTTGTAGCACAGCGAACGCCGGTTGCGCAGCGCCTCGAACAGGCGACCGCTCTGGCCGTTCAGCAGTTCGCGCAGCAGCATCAGGGGGATGCGCTGCTCGTCCGGGTCGATCGGCCCCGGCCAGCCCGCCAGCACGACGGTCTGGTTCTGCCGCCGCTGCAGGCGCAGCTGCTCGATGCCGTCGGGCCGCCGCGCGGGTCCGACCGGCGGCACCGCAGGGGCGGCTCCCGGCGGCAGCGCGGCGAACAGCTGCCCGAGCCGGGCGAGCAGCCGGTCCTCGTCGAAGTCGCCCGAGACCACCACCTGGGGGGCGCCGCGGGTCCAGTCGGCCACGTGCCGGGCGGCCAGCGCGGCACGGTCCAGGCCGGGCAGGCTCGTCGCGGTGCCCGACAGCGGCCGGCCGTAGGGATGGTCGCCGTACATCAGCTCGCGCAGGCGCAGCGCGGCGGCCTGGAACGGGCTGTCCTCCAGCGAGGCGAGCTGCTGCAGCGCCAGCCGGCGCTCCTGCTCGACCTCGGCCTCGGGGAAATCGGGCGCCACGATGACCAGTTCCAGCAGGTCCAGGGCGTCGTCCAGCCGGTCGGACAGGGCGTGCAGGGCGAGCCCCGCGTGGTCCCGCTGCGCCGTCGGCGAGATCGAGGCGCCCTGGCCCTCGAGGTCCTCGTGCAGGGCCTGGGCGTCGCGGCCGGCGGCCCCCTTGACCTGCACCATGCGCACCAGCGTCGACAGCCCGGCGTCGCGCGCGGTCTCGGTCAGCGATCCGCCGGGCACCGTCAGCAGCGCCGACACCACCGGCACCGCCGGGTCGCGGCGCAGCCAGACCGATGGGCCGTCGCCCAGGGGCACCACCCGGAACCCCGTCGAAGCCGGCGCCCGGCCGACCCGCCGGGCGGGCTGCGCGACGCTCCGCACCGTCGGTGCGGGCACGTCGGCGGGCACCGCGGACAGGGCCGGGCCGACCAGGGCCGCCAGGGCCTGCCCGTCGCGCGGAAGGCCGAGGCCCTCGACGTCCGTACCGTCGGGCAGGTAACGGACGCAGCCCAGGTTGTCCAGGCGGAAGACGCGGGCCGCGGCGGCGCCCACGTCGCCCG
>DAOPJF010000360.1:0-3463 GCA_035399525.1 Candidatus Krumholzibacteriia bacterium
GGTGCCGGCTGATGACCCGCTGCTTCGATCTCGTCGGGCTCGAAGCAGCGGGTCATCAGCCGGCACCTCCCGGGATGCCTGACGCCGGTCATCGGAAGGCGGCCGGGCAGACCGGGCCGGCGGCGCGCCGCACGGGCCCTTCTGGACAACCCCCTCATCGACCCGGATACTATCGCATCGGCGCCCCCCGGCGGCAACTTTCCGCCGCTGGCAGGGCGCCGCCTGTGCGTTGGGTGGCATGGTCACCCCCAATCCCCGCAGACGTCGAGATCGGAGAATCGGATGAAGAAGCTGGTCGTCGTGCTGGTGGTCGCGGCCGTCGCGGCCGCCGTGGTCTGGCGCGTCATGGGCACCCGCACGGGAGACGCCGTGAACTACCGGTTCGTGGAGATCGCCCAGGGCAACCTGGCGGCGGTGGTGGCCGCCACCGGCACCCTCGAGCCCGTGACCACGGTGCAGGTGGGCACCCAGGTCAGCGGCCTGGTCGAGGAGGTGCTGGTCGACTTCAACGACCACGTGACGGCCGGCCAGGTGGTCGCCCGCATCGACACGACCCTGCTGGCGGCGGCCGTCGCCTCGTCGCGCACCCAGCTCGAGCGCGCCGACGCCGAACTGCGCCACAGCGACATCGAGTTCCAGCGCCTGAGCGACCTGTACCGCGAGAACATGATCGCCGAGAGCGAGTTCAACACGGCGCAGTACAACCTGGACATCGCCAAGGCCAGCGTCGCGGCCGCCCGCATCGACCTGGACCGCGCGAAGCGCAACCTGGGCTACGCCACCATCACCGCACCCATCGACGGCATCGTCGTGCAGCGCTCGGTCGATCCGGGCCAGACGGTGCAGTCGTCGTTCTCGGCGCCGGAGATGTTCAAGATCGCCGGCGACCTGACGCACATGCAGATCCTGGTCTCGGTGGACGAGAGCGACATCTGCCAGATCGCGCAGGAGCAGGCCGTGCGCTTCACCGTGCAGGCCTGGCCCGACGACACCTTCCGCGGCACCGTGCGCCAGGTGCGGCTGCAGTCGGTGATCGAGGAGAACGTGGTCAACTACATCGCCGTGGTGGCGGTGGACAACCCGGACGGCAAGCTGCTGCCGGGCATGACCGCCACCGTCGACTTCATCGTCAAGGAAGCCGAGAACGTGTTCTACGTGCCCAACGCCGCGCTGCGCTACCGGCCCGACCAGGAGATCATCGCCGCGGTGTTCGCCAAGAAGCGCGCCGAGCGCGAGGCCCGACAGGCCGCCCAGGGCGGCGCGGCCGGCCAGGCTGGCGCCGGCGCTGCCGACAGCCAGGGCGGCAGGCCCTCCGGCGGCATGCCCGGCATGGCCGAGCACGGCGGCGGCTTCGGCAGCGGCAACGGCGGCATGCCCGCCGACCGGGGCATGCTCTGGTTCGTGGGCGAGGACGGCAAGCTCGACGCCCTCATGGTGCGCACGGGCATCAGCGACGGCACCAACACCGAGATCAAGGGCCGCGACCTCGAGGCCGGCCGGCAGATCATCGCGGGCGTCTCCAGCCAGGCGGCCGAAGCCACCACGTCGCCGTTCCAGCAGAACCAGCGCCCGTCCGGCCCCCCGCGGCCGGGCGGCTTCTAGGAGGGCGGCGTGGACACGCGCGACGTCATCCGCATCACCGCGGTGACCAAGACCTACGTCATGGGCGCCACCGAGGTGCACGCCCTGGCCGGCGTCGACCTCGTGGTGCGCCAGGGCGAGATGGTGGCCGTGATGGGCGCCAGCGGCTCGGGCAAGTCGACCATGATGAACGTGATCGGCTGCCTCGACTCGCCCAGCGGCGGCACCTACGAGCTGGACGGGATCCGGGTCGACAACCTCGACCGCAACCGCCTCGCGGACATCCGCAACCAACGCATCGGCTTCGTGTTCCAGGGCTTCAACCTGCTGGCCCGCACCAGCGCCCAGGAAAACGTCGAGCTGCCGCTGCTGTACGATCGCAGCGGCAAGCGCATCGACATCGGCGCCGCTGCGCAGAAGGCGCTCGAGCGCGTCGGCCTGGGCGAGCGGCGCCATCACCTGCCCAACGAGCTTTCGGGCGGGCAGCAGCAGCGGGTGGCCATCGCCCGCGCCCTGGTGACCGAGCCCGCCCTGCTGCTGGCGGACGAGCCCACGGGCAACCTGGACACGCGCACCAGCATCGAGGTGCTGGCGCTGTTCCAGCAGCTGAACGAGCAGGGGCTGACCGTGGTGATGGTGACGCACGAGGAGGACATCGCCCGCTACGCGAAGCGGCGGGTCGAGCTGCGCGACGGCGTCATCATCCGCGACGAGGCGGTGGTCGACCGCGGCGACGCCGGGGCCGACCTGGCGGCGTTCGATCGGCGGCGGGGAGGTGCGGCATGAGACCCGACAAGCTGATCCGCATCGCCCTGCGCAGCATCGCCCGCACCAAGCTGCGCAGCACCCTGACGGCGCTGGGCATCATCATCGGCGTGGGCGCGGTCATCGTCATGGTGGCCATCGGCCACGGGGCGAAGTCACGCATCGAGCAGAGCATCCGCAACCTGGGCACCAACATGGTGGTCATCACGCCGGGCACCAGCACCAGCGGCGGCGTCAGCCGCGGCGCCGGCAGCTTCAATCGCCTGACGGTCGAGGATGCCGACAAGCTGCGGCGCGAATCGCTGCTGCTGTCCGAGGTCACCCCGGTGATCATGACCTTCAGCCGCATCCGCGGCGGCGGCAACAACTGGCGCTCGCCCATCTACGGCGTGGACGTGTCGTTCCAGACCATCCGCGACTGGGACGTCTCGAGCGGCCAGTTCTTCGACCAGAAGGACCTGCGGGCCCGCCGCAAGGTGTGCCTGCTGGGGTCCACGGTGGCCGAGAACCTGTTCCCGGACCAGGACCCCGTCGGGCAGGAGGTGATCCTGCGCGGCGTCCCGTTCAAGGTCATCGGCGTGCTGGCGCACAAGGGCCAGACCGCCGACGGCAGCGACCAGGACGACATGACCGTCGCCCCCTACACCACCATCCAGGAGCGCCTGTCGGGCCACCAGTTCATCGCCCAGATCCTGGGCTCGGCCTTCGCGGCCGGCGACGTGGATGCGGCGATGACCGAGGTCAAGGCGATCATGCGCGAGAGCCACCACCTGGGCGAGTGGGAAGAGGACGACTTCACGGTGCGCAACCAGGCCGACATCGCGGCGGCGGCCACCGGCACCACCGAGGTGATGACGATCCTGCTGGCCTGCATCGCGGGCATCTCGCTGCTGGTGGGCGGCATCGGCATCATGAACATCATGCTGGTGTCGGTGACCGAGCGCACGCGCGAGATCGGCATCCGCATGGCCATCGGCGCGCGGCCGGCCGACGTGCTGACCCAGTTCCTGGTGGAGGCGATCGTGCTGTCGGTGCTCGGCGGCGTGCTGGGCGTGGGCCTGGGCTACGCCCAGCACGCCGCCGAGCACCGACAGCACGATCGCCTCCACCAGGAACT
>DAOPJF010000361.1:0-3445 GCA_035399525.1 Candidatus Krumholzibacteriia bacterium
GGCCGGAGCCAGGCCGGCATAGCGCGCGTCGACGGCGCCGCTGCCGGCGACCACCGAGGCCAGCGCCGTGCCGTGCCAGTGGTAGTCCCAGGGACCCTGGGCCTCGGGGAAGTCGTCGGTCACGTCGGCCCAGCCGACCACCTTGTAGCCCTCGAACAGGGGCCAGCCCAGGTCGGCCGGGTACCAGTCGTCGGCGTCGCCGACGAAGGGCGCCGGGCCGTCGGCGTTGTCGTTGCTGGCGTCGCCCAGGTCGCCGTGCGCCGTGTCGCAGCCCGAGTCGAGGATCGCCACGGTGGCCGACCAGTCGCGGCCCAGGTTCCAGCCCGGCTGCCGCACGCGGTCCGCGCCCACCAGGGGCCGCGCCACGTCGAGCGCGGGCACGCCGTCGCGATCCAGCTGCAGGCGCCCCTCGCCCGCGCGGGCGAGCAGCGCGGCAAGCCCGGCCTCGTCGCAGGCCAGCACGTCCAGGGCGAAGGCGTCGACGCGGTGCAGCACCGACACGCCGGCCGAGGCGGCCGCGCTCGCGGCCACGACGCCGGCGGGCGCATCGAACCACAGCACGCGCACCTGGCCGCGCGCCCACGGACCGGGCGCATGCTTGAGGTCGTCGGGGATCGCGGCCGGCGCTTCGGCGGCCTGCGGCGCGCGGGCCGCCGCCGCGACGGCCACGCCGCGCAGCGCGGACCAGTCGAGATCGCCGCGGCGCCAGGCATCGAGGGCGTCCTCGACGCCGTTGCCGTCGGCGTCGAGCGCGGCGAATCCGTCGGTGAGGGGTGGGTAACCCGCGGCCGCCGATCGGGCTCCTGGCGGCGCCGTCCAGATCGAGGCGACGACGAGCACCGCGACCAGGACCGACCGACAGCGGCCGGCGCGAGGGACCGGGCGGTCTTTGGGATGGCCGCTGGTCAAGTGCCTGGCCAGGTCTGTGCAGAGTGAGACCACGGGGGCTCCTTGGGGTCGAGCACCTGTCACCGGACGGACCCGCCGTCACCGTGCGACGGACCGGGCGGTGACCACGCGACGCATCCGCGCGGCCGGGGTTACGATCCGCGTCGGACACGTCGGGAGTCCGCGAGTCGGGGATGCGGGCGGTGCGTGCGCCCGCGCGGATCACCTGATAGTACGGAGCCGGCGCGCCGCCCGCAACACGCCCGTACGCCCTAGAAAGCGTCGGCGAAGTGGCGCAGGACGCAGCCCCGCCCCTCGCCCGCGTGGCTGACCGCCACCACGTCGCAGCGGCAGCCTTCGGCCGCGGCGCCCGGGTGCTCGGCCAGCCACCGGCGGGCCAGCTGCCGCAGCCGGTGCCGCTGGGCCGGCGCCAGCGCGGCCTCGGGGCGATCGAGCGCCCCGGGTCCGCGGGTCTTGACCTCGACGAACACCACGAAGCGGCCCCGGGCGACCACCAGGTCCAGCTCGCCGCCGGGACGGCGCCAGCGCCGGTCCACCACGGCGTAGCCGCAGGCGTCCAGGTAGGCGGCGGCCATGGCTTCGCCGAGGCGGCCGAGGGCGTGGCGATCGGTCATGCGGGCATCGATTCCGGGAGACTGTTGCGCGCGGCGATGAAAGAACCGGGCCGCCCGCTAGAACAGCGAGCCCTGGTCCAGCGCCGCGACCGCATTGTAGGTCAGGCGATGCAGGGGGCAGGGACCGAGGCGGCGCAGCGCCTCGTGGTGGGCGGCGGCGCCGTAGCCCTTGTGGGCGGCGAAGCCGTAGCCGGGATGGTGCCGGTCCCAGGCGGTCATGATGCGGTCGCGGTAGACCTTGGCCAGCACCGAGGCGGCCGCCACCGCGGCGCTGGTGCCGTCGCCCCGCACCACGCACTCCGCGGCCACGGGCAGGTCGGGCAGCCGGTTGCCGTCGATGAGCACCAGGTCGGGCACGGGCACGAGCCGCGAGACGGCGCGGGCCATGGCCCGCAGCGTGGCATTCAGGATGTCGGTGGCGTCGATCTCGCCGGCCGAAACGGCGCAAGCGCCCCAGCTCAGGGCGCTTGCACGAATCGCTTCACACAAGGCCTCACGCCGGGCCGGCGACAGCTTCTTGCTGTCGTCCAGCCCGTCGGGGCACCAGCCGGCCGGCAGGATGACCGCGGCGGCCACCACGGGCCCCGCCCAACAGCCCCGCCCGGCCTCGTCGACGCCGGCCAGCACGAGGCGGCCGGCGTCCGACTTGGTCCGGTCGAAGTCTGCGAGGCGGCCGGCGGCGCCCACCGGGACTACCGGCGGGCTTCGCGGATCCTGGCCTTGCGGCCCGTCCGGCCGCGCAGGTAGTACAGCTTCGCGCGACGGATGCGGCCCTTCTTGGTCACCGAGATCGACTCGATGATGGGCGACTCCACCGGGAAGACGCGCTCGACGCCGATGCCGGCCGAGAGCTTCCGCACGGTGATGGTGCGCTCGAGGCCGGTGCCCTGCTCGGCGATGACGGCACCCACGTAGTTCTGGATGCGGGTCTTGCCGCCCTCGGTGATCCGCACGCCGACGCTCACGGTGTCGCCGATGCCGAAGTCGGGCAGGTCGCTGCGCAGGCCTTCCTGGCGCATGGTCTCGATCGTGTTCATGGCTGCCTCCAGTTCTGCCGGCCGGCGGGGTCGCGCCCCTGGCCTCGGTCGGCGTCCAACCGCCCCGGAACCTCCCCGGGGCGTGATGTCATCGTTCGGTGACGTCCCCTCAGGGGACGTCGTCGTGGCCGGACAGGTCCGGCCTGCGCTCGCGCGTGCGGCGGTCCGCCTCCTCGCGGCGCCACGCCTCGATGCGGACGTGGTGCCCCGACAGCAGCACCTCGGGCACGGCGAGCCCCCGGTACTCGGGCGGCTTGGTGTACCACGGGCAGTCCAGCCCCCCGCCGCGCTCGACGGTGAAGCTGTCGTTGGCCGCCGAATCCTCGTTGTGCAGGACGCCCTCGAGGCGCCTGACCACCGCGTCGGCGATCACCAGCGCGGGCAGTTCCCCGCCCGACAGCACGTAGTCCCCGATGCTGATCTCCCTGGTGACCACCAGCTCGCGGGCCCGTTCGTCGATGCCCTTGTAGTGGCCGCAGACGAGGATCAGCTCGCCCGTATTCTCCAGCTCCGCCAAGAGGTCGAGCGTCATGGTCTCGTCGAAGACCTCGCCCTGGGGCGTGGTGAGGATGACGGTGGCATCCTCGTGCGCCCGGCAGGCCTCGACCGCCTCGACCACCGGCGGCGCCATCATGATCATGCCCGCGCCGCCCCCGTAGGCCGTGTCGTCCACGGTGCGGTGCTTGTCCACGGCGAAGTCGCGGATGTCCACGACCTCGTAGCGGACCAGGCCCGCGCGCTCGGCGCGCCCGGGGATGCTGGTCGCCAGCACCGTCCTGACCATCTCCGGAAAGAGGGTCAGGATGCGGATGACCGGCGCATCAGGTCCGGTGGACATCCAGCAGCCCTTCCGGCGGGTCGACCACCAGGTCGCCCTCCAGCCCG
>DAOPJF010000362.1:0-3440 GCA_035399525.1 Candidatus Krumholzibacteriia bacterium
TGCTGGTGCTGCTGTTCGGCCTGCCCTTCTGGGTGCGCGTGGGGCGCGGCCTGGTCAAGCGCGTGAAGGACGCCTTCAAGCTCGACTGAGGCCCGGCCGGTTTGACAAAACCGACGATCGACCTAGCATGGGGGATAGACACAGGTCGGCTGCCCGGGCCGCCTGTCCGCGCCGACGGCGCATCCACGCTCCGCATCCTGGACGTCGTCGCGGCGTCCCTCCGCGACCCGGCCCCACCGGTTGCAGCCGACCGAGCAAGGGAGGCGCACCATGCTGCGGGCCATCGGTCCCATCACCGGCTGCGAGCTGCTGGCGCAGGACGGCCTGATCGGCCGTTGCCGGGATTTTCTCTTCGACGATCACGACTGGAGCATCCGCTGGATGGTGGCGGACACGGGCAAGTGGCTGGCCGGCCGCCAGGTGCTGGTGGCTCCGGCAGCCCTGGGCACGCCCGACTGGCGCGGCCGCAAGCTGCCCCTGCGGCTGACGCGCGAGCAGGTCGAGCAGTCGCCGCCCCTGGCGGCGGACGCGCCGGTGTCGCGCCGCTGGGAGCGCGCGTGGTTCGGCCACTTCGGTTTCCCGCACTACTGGGAGGGCCTGGGCGCGTGGGGCATCGGCGCGCAGCTGGAGCCCGAGGCGCGCCATGAGCCCGGGCTCGAGCCGTCGGCCGACGAGGGCGACCCGCACCTGCGCTCGTGCCAGGAGCTGATCGGCTACCACGTCGAGGCCAGCGACGGCCCCATCGGCCACGTGGACGAGCTGATCGTCGACGACGGCGCCTGGCGCATCGCCCTGGTGGTCCTGCGGACGCGCAACCTGCTGCCCGGACCGCGGGTGCTGGCCGCCGTCGGCGCCATCGCCGCCATCGACGCCGCGCAGCGGCTGGTCACGACGCCGCTCGGCCGCGACGACATCCGCGACAGCGTGGCCTACAGCCCCGGCCGGCCGGTGACGACCGACGCCCTGGAGCAGGCCCGCGGCCAGCTCGGCCGCCTCAGCGCACGAGCATGAGCTTGCGCACCGCCGGCTCGGCGCCGTCCTCGCGGAACCGCGCCACGTAGGCGCCGCTGGGCAGGGTGCGGCCCTGGTCGTCGACGCCGTCCCAGGCCACCTCGCCCGGCCCGGCCGGGACCGGCCCGGCCAGCAGGGTGCGCACGCGCCGTCCCCTCACGTCGAACACCACGAGCTCGGCCCGGCCCGCGCGCTGCGCCGTGTAGTGCAGCACCGTGCGCGGGTTGAACGGGTTGGGCACGTTCACCAGGCGTTCGTCAGGCGGCGTCGGCACGGGGTCGCCCGCATCGCTCAGCCCCATCCCATAGTCCAGCACCACCGGCACGAACAGCGGCGACGCGGGGTCGTTGCTGATGATGATGAGCGTGGCCCGGTACACGCCCGGCACCAGCCCCGCGGGATCGACGAAGACCGGCAGCGCGGCCTGGCCGCCCGGCACGATCTCCGCCGCAGGCGGCGCGACCTCGAGCCAGGTCCCGTCGTCGTAGATGGCCGACACCACCAGCGGCAGCACGCCGTCGTTGTGCAGCACCAGGGTGGCCGCCGGTCCGGCCGAGCCCAGCAGGTCGATGGCCGCGGTCAGGTCCACGAGCCCGGCCCCGGTGGCGTTGTCGCGGCCCGTGACGGCCGGGGCGACGGTGAGGTCGCGGGCCGAGTTGTCCAGGACCTCGGCCAGCAGCGCCGGCGTCAGCCCCGGCGCGGCCTGCAGCAGGATCGCCGCCGAGCCGGCCACCAGCGGCGTCGCCATGCTCGTGCCCGAGTAGGCCACGTAGCCGCCGCCGCCGAAGGTGCTGGTGATGTTGTCGCCGGGCGCCGCCACGTCGGGCTTGATCAGGCCCGGCGTCCACGGGTAGTCGTGGTAGTCGGCGGTGCTGTAGGGGTTGTCGTAGTCCCAGCGCACCGGCCCGAGGCTCGAGCCCGACCACACCTCGTCGGTGATGGTGGTGCCGCCGACGGTGATGACTGCCGTACCGCCGCCGTTGGGATGGTAGTACGGGTTGGGGCAGTCGCCGGGGCTCGACACGTCGCCCGGCACCGCCAGGTGGCCGCCGTAGTTGTCGCCGTTGCCGGCGGCGCAGATCCAGGGAATGCCCGCGGCCAGCAGCACGTCGGCGTTGTAGCGGTTGGCCACGCGGATGCCCTCGGACGCGCCGGTCCACCCGCCGCTGAGGCTGAACAGCTGCGCGCCGTTGTCCAGGCCGAACTGCAGGCCCTCGACCAGGTCGTCGTAGTAGCCGGGCAGCGAGCGGATGGCCATCAGGCGCGCGCCGGGCGCCGCGCCGGTCATGGTGCCGGCCGTGCCGTCGCCGCCGATCAGGCCGGCGGTGTGCGTGCCGTGGTACCAGTCGGTGTCGCCGTCGTAGGGGTCGTTGTCCTCGTCCACGGCGTCCCAGCCGTGGTGGGGCCAGGCGCTGCCCCCGTCCCACATGGCGCCCGCCAGGTCGGGATGGTCGTAGGCGATGCCCGTGTCCACGTGGCCGACCACGACGCCGGCCCCGTCCAGGCCGCGGGCCCAGGCCTCGGGAGCGTGGATGCGGTCCAGGTGCCAGGCGCGCGTCGTGGCGGCCAGGGCGCGGGCCGTGGCCTCGGGCGTGCCGAAGGTGCGGCTTCGCTGGTCGTCGAGCCACAGGTGCGCGACGGCGGGATCGGCGGCCAGCTGCTCGACGCCCAGCGGGTCGAGCTCGACCGCCACCATGCCCGACAGCCAGAGCGCGCGGGCCGGGCCCGCCAGCCCGGCGCGGGCTAGGTTTTCCAGGCGCGGCCCGAGGTCGGCCAGCGCCCTGTCGGTGACCAGGCGCGCGGCGTCCAGCACGCCCTGCCGGCGCACCGGCGCGGCCGCCTGGGCCAGCTGGCCCGCCAGGGCGGAGGCATCGAGGCGCTCGCGCGGCACGATGACCACGCGCAGGCGCTCGCCGCCGGCGGCCTTGTCCAGGGCCGTCGCCAGCTCGGACGACAGGCCGGCGGCGCCCTCCCAGCGCAGCAGCGGCGGGTCCTGCACCAGCGCCGACACCTCGGCCGCAGCCGGCCCGGGGGTGAGGCTGATGACCAGCGGCACCGGCTCGGCCCGCGCGACGGGATCGCCGTCGATCCAGGTGAAGCTGCGGGTGAGCGCGTTGTCGGTCTCGTCGTCCTCGACGACCTGCGCCTGGCTGTCCAGGGTCACGGTCAGGCTGTGGCGCCCGGCCGGCACGATCAGCGGGTGGTCCTGCACGGCGGCCCAGGTGGCGGTCGGCAGGCCGCCGACGCTCCAGCTCGCGGTGGTCGCGCCGTCGAGTTGCAGGCGCACGGTGAACGACGCGGTCGCGTCGGCCAGGCCGTCGTTCAGGAACGCGAAGCTGACGAAGGTGGTGTCGCCGGCGGCCAGCCAGGTGTCGGCCCGGCCGCCGCGCCGCGGCGAGGCCACCAGCGGCGCGGCGGCCGGGCCGACA
>DAOPJF010000363.1:0-3436 GCA_035399525.1 Candidatus Krumholzibacteriia bacterium
ACGTCCTTGCCCATGGTGATGGTGGCGGCGTACTTGTTGGGCACCGGCAGGTAGGCCGGCGTCGACCAGTCGCGCCGCATGTCCGTCGCGTCGCTCTTGGCGAAGGTCGGGATGTGGCAACTGGTGCAGTGCACCCGCGCCGTGTGGTGGTCCAGCACCGCCACGCCGTGGGGCTGCTCGCCGTGGCAGCTCGAGCAGTCGAGGGGATTGCCCGGGTTGTCGGTGCCCGACAGGTCCGATCCGCGGCCTCGGACGCGGTGGTCCTGGTCGCCGTGGCAGTCGATGCACTGCAGGTTCGTGCCGTCCTTGGCCATGTGCACGTCGAAGTCGGCGTCGCAGTCGGCCATGGCGTACTCGATGTCGCCGCGCTTGAAGTTCGGGCCGCCGCCGGCGCCGCTGTGGCAGCGCAGGCACATGTCGCGCTTGGGCAGGCTGATGCGCTTGGACACCGAGTCCAGGCCCTTCTGGTTCTGCCACAGGATCGGCTTCCAGACCCAGTCGCCCTGGTCGTCCTTGTACAGGTCGCGCCGGTAGCCCGCCGCGTGGCAGATCAGGCAGTCGATGTTCTCGAGCTGCTCGCGGCTGAGTTCAGGCGAGGGCTTCAGGCCCAGGCCGGCGTGGCACTTCGAGCAGCCCTGGGCGATCACCTTCCCGTCCGCGTTGACGGCATTGCCGATCCAGCTGGCCAGCGGGTTGGTGCAGAAGTCGTTCATCGTGTTCAGCTTGCCGAGCTTGTCGCCCTTGGCGTTGACGATGTTCGGCGCATTGCCCAGCCACTGGTAGTGCTGCGAATGGAAGAAGGTGGTCGCCTCCTCCTCGTGGCACTGCAGGCAGGTCTGCGTGCCCTCGTAGTGCTCGAAGTAGCCGTCCTGGTGCGAGTAGGTCTCCTTGGCGGCCAGGCCGGGCCCGGCCGCCAGGGCGACGATCACCAGGGACAGCAGCAGGGTCGCTGCGTTCCTCATCGGTTCCTCCTAGAAGCGGGCGCTGAAGCCCAGCGACAGCTTGTCCACCGTGCTGTAGGTCGGGAAGCCCACCATGGCCGGCTGGTCGCCGATCTCCTTGGGGGCGCCGACGTGCCAGCCGCTGCCGGTGTAGTCGTAGTCGTAGTGGATGTAGGCCAGCTTGACGACGAAGGTCTTGCGGATGCGGTGGGTGACGTAGCCTTCCCACACGGTGCCGCGGGTGCTGGTCTTCGGCGCCACCAGGTCGTCCTGGGAGGGGGCGAAGTTGAACCAGTACTGCGAACCCTTGTTCCACTCGAGGCCGACCTTGGTCTTGCCGTCGGTCAGGTTGTAGCGGGCGCCCAGGTAGTACATCGAGCCGGTCTGCGACTCGGGGGTCTCGTACGGGTCGCACAGCAGGCCGCCGAAGGCGCCCGTGACGTTGTCGGGACGGCTCTTGCTCCAGCTGCCGGTCACGAACCAGTCGAGCGGGCCGTCGGTGCGCGAGACCAGCAGGCTGGCGATGTCGAAGTCGCCCAGGTTGGCCGAGGGCGTGAAGCGGACCGGGATCGGACCGGGCATCGCGACGCCGCTGACGGGGCTCGCCGGCAGGATGATCTCGCCGTTGAAGCCGTCGGTGATGTCGAAGGCGCGCGCGATCGTCGTCTGGATCTGCATCTCCTTCGTATCCCAGGCGTCGATGTTGAAGCCGAAGAACTGGGCGTCCTTCAGGGCGTTCTCCGCCGAGATCAGCCCGTTGCCGTACTGCGACTCGTAGCCCAGGCCGTAGCAGGCGCGCAGGGTCGAGTTCTCGCCCAGGTGCCAGCCCAGCGTCGCGCCGTCGAACTGGAAGTCGATGAGCGTGCCCATGGGCGTGCCCTGGCGGACCTCGTCGTGGCGGTAGTGCAGCGGGGGGCCGTCGGTGCTGGGCCGGCGGCCGAGGCTCAGGTACATCGGCTCGAAGAAGCTGTGCTTCCAGGTGAAGTACGCCCGGTCGACCTTCAGCGTGGCGTCGCCGGGAACGCCGGGCCAGTTGGCGTCGGTGTTCAGGGTGTTGGCCTGGCCGTTGAAGACCGAAGTCTGGGTCGAGGCGCCCCAGGGCTTGTACATGGACAGGCGGCCCGAGAACGTGACGTCGTCGGCCACCTTGGCGTCCATGTTCAGGCGCAGGCGCGTGGTGTAGAGGATGTCGTTGTCGACCTTGAAGCCCTGGCGGTACGCGTCGGCCGCGTAGACCGGCATGAGCATCGCGAAGGCCGGGCCGTAGTTCGGGTCGGCCATCATGCCCTGCACCCAGGCCTTGACGTCGTCGAACGAGGTCATCCCCTGGAAGACCTGGTAGTCGACGTAGTTCGCCATCGCGAACTGGTCCATCATGCCCGCCGTCACCTGGGTCGGGTCGAACGAGTTGGGGTCGAACGACGCGTGGTTCATCATGAACATGGTCTCGAAGAACAGGTTCTGCATGCGCATGCCGTCGATGTAGTCGGGGATGTCGCCCTGGATGCTGTGGGCCTCGACCCGCAGGTCGCCGCTCCACTGGATCTTGTCCTTGGCGTCGGTGACCTGCAGGGTGCGCACCTTCTGCTCGAGGGCCTTGAGGCGGTCCTCGACCGTCCGCTCGGCCAGGGCGTTGCCGGCGATGGCCAAGAGGGCGGCCAAGGCCAGGATCGTGGTCACGGTCTTCTTCATCTCAACCCTCCGGTACGGTTTCGCGTGATTCGGCTGCGTTTCTCGGGCGGGGTCCCCGGGTCTAGCCGCAGGTCATCGGCTGCTCGCTGTCGGCCGCGTGGTCGACGCAGAACTCGCGGATCTTCTGGATCATGTCCTTGTCCAGGACCTCGAGCAGCTTCCTGCTCTCGTCCTTCGGGCAGGTCAGGTCCTTGTGGGTCTCGACGAGGATGCCGTCGAAGAACTCTTCCCACTGCTCCTGGATCAGCGTGATGGGGGTGTACTCGCCGGCCTTCGCGTCGGCGCCGTGGCACTGCTTGCACACGTTCTTGTACAGGTCCTTGCCGCTCATCTCGGACAGGGGCGTGGGGGCGGCTTCGTCGGCGGCCAGGGCGGGCAGGCAGGTCGCGAGCAGCAGGAGCGTGATCGCGGCGGCGGACAGGAAGCGGGTCGTCATGTCAGGTCCTCCTTGCCGGGCTGTCCGGCGCGGGATGGTGGCCAGCAGTCGCCACAGTTGCAAAACATAGCGACTGATGGACTGGGATACCGGACAACATGGGGCGGGCTGTTAAGAGAGTCAAGGAAGTTGTTAATTGTTACATTAACTATCTAAATTCGAGACTATAGCCCACCATTAGCATGGGATTTCAGATTCCGCTCAAGTTCCTCCACCGGCCTGCCGAACGTCCTAGGCGGGGGACCAGGTCGAAGGGAGCGCCATGATTTCGCCAGTCCTGTCCAGTGCCCTCAGGGGGATGCAGTCCGCCCAGGACGCCCTCGGCCGGCGGGCTGAGGCCGTCGCGCGGGCCGCCGATCCCGAAAGC
>DAOPJF010000364.1:0-3428 GCA_035399525.1 Candidatus Krumholzibacteriia bacterium
GGTGGCCTCGAAGTACGCGCGGATCGCGGTGCGCGTGGCCGCGGGATCGCCGGCGTCCAGACGCGGGGCGCGGGTGGGCTGGATGGGCATGCGTTGCTCCCTGGCGCGGAGCCGACCGGGCCGGCCCCCGTCCTCGTCGTCGTCCCTCATCTGCGGTGTCGGGCTCCCGTCCGGGCGCTCCCGATCCCATAAGTAGGCACGATTGCAGGATCCTGCGAGCCCCGGGCCCCGCACCGGGGGGCGGGCGCGGCGCCGCGTACGCCTATCTTCCTGCTGGGATTGCCGTTGGGGCTGGACAAGGGGCCGTTGATGTATCAACGTTTTCGGGATCCGACATCAGCCGGCGCTCCCCCCGAAGAAAGGTTCCAGTCATGGCCATCCGCGATCATGACGCCCTCGCGTACCACCGCGAAGGACGCCCCGGCAAGACCGAAGTGGTTCCCACCAAGCCCTGCCTGACCGCCCGCGACCTCTCGCTGGCGTACTCGCCCGGCGTCGCCGTTCCCTGCGAGGCCATCGCGGCCAACGCGAACGACGCGTACCTCTACACCAACCGCGGCAACCTGGTGGCCGTGGTCTCCAACGGCACCGCCGTGCTGGGCCTGGGCAACATCGGCGCCCTGGCGGGCAAGCCGGTGATGGAGGGCAAGGGCGTCCTGTTCAAGCGCTTCGCCGGCGTGGACGTCTTCGACATCGAGCTGGCGACCGAGGACCCGGACGAGGTCATCAAGGCCTGCCAGCTGCTCGAACCGACCTTCGGCGGCATCAACCTCGAGGACATCAAGGCCCCCGAGTGCTTCGAGGTCGAGGAGACCCTGAAGAAGACCATGAACATCCCGGTCTTCCACGACGACCAGCACGGCACCGCCATCATCTCGGGCGCCGCGCTGATCAACGCCGCCATGCTGCAGGGCAAGGAGATCGGCAAGCTGCGGGTGGTCGTGTCGGGCGCCGGTGCGTCGGCCATCGCCTGCGCCAAGTTCGCCGAGGTGCTGGGCGTGCCGCGCGCGAACATCATGCTCGTCGACAGCAAGGGCGTGTGCTACAAGGGCCGCACCAACGGCATGAACAAGTACAAGGAGTACTTCGCCGTCGAGACCGAGTGCCGCACCCTGGCCGACGCCATGAAGGGCGCCGACGTGTTCTACGGCTGCTCGGTGGCCGGCCTGGTCAGCAAGGACATGGTCAAGTCGATGGCCGACAAGCCCATCGTCTTCGCCATGGCCAACCCCGACCCCGAGATCACCTACGAGGACGCCAAGGCGGCCCGCAGCGACGTGATCATGGCCACCGGCCGCAGCGACTTCCCGAACCAGGTCAACAACGTGCTGGGCTTCCCGTTCATCTTCCGCGGGGCGCTGGACGTGCGCGCCACCGGCATCAACGAGGAGATGAAGCTGGCCGCGGCGCACGCCCTGGCCGAGCTGGCCCGCCAGCCCGTGCCGGCCCAGGTGGCCGCGGCCTACGGCGGCGCCCAGTTCGAGTTCGGCCCCGAGTACATCATCCCCAAGCCCTTCGACAGCCGCGTGCTGGCGGTCGAGGCCCTGGCCGTGGCCAAGGCCGCCTGCGCCACGGGCGTGGCGACCCAGCCCATCAGCGACTGGGACGCCTACCGCCAGCACCTCGAGGGCATGACCAACAAGAGCCTGATGGTCATGCACACCATCCGCTCGAAGGCGAAGTCGCAGCTGCGGAAGATCGTCTTCACCGAGGGCGAGACCGACCGGGTGCTCGAGGCCTGCCGCATCGCGGTGGACGAGGGCTATTGCTCTCCGATCCTGCTGGGCCGGCCGTCGGTCATCAAGGCCAAGGCCGAGGCCATCGGCCTGGATCCGTCCCGCATCGTCATGAAGGACCCGGCCGACTGCCCGAACATCGAGCAGATGGCGAAGCTCCTGTTCCAGGAGCGCGCGCGCAAGGGCTACGACTACGACAAGGCCCTGCGCATGGTGCAGCGCAAGATCCACCACGGCACCATGATGCTGCGCACCGGCGAGGCCGAGGGCATGGTCTGCGGCGCCGACCGCACCTACGTCGACTCGCTGCGGGTGGTGCTGCCGCTGGCGGCCATGCGCGAGGGCGTCAGCCGGGTCGTCGGCATGCACGTGCTGCTGGTCGAGGGCAAGGTCTACATCTTCGCCGACACCACGGTGAACTTCCGGCCCGACAGCCGCGCCCTGGCCGAGATCGCCCTGATGGCCTCGGCGGCGGCCCGGCACTTCAACCTCGAGCCGCGGGTGGCCTTCCTGTCGTTCTCGAACTTCGGCGACAACGAGCGGGACGAGAGCAAGGTCGTGCGCGAGGCCGTGCGCATCCTCAAGCGCGAGCACCCCGAGCTGCCGGTGGACGGCGAGATGCACGCCGATGTTGCGGTCGTGCCCTCCCGCGCCGAGCTTATCGTGCCGGACGCCACGGTGGCGGGCAACGCCAACGTGCTGGTCTTCCCCGACCTGCAGAGCGCGAACATCGCGTACAAGCTGGTCGGCGGGCTGGGTCAGCGCGAGATCATCGGCCCGCTGCTGTACGGCCTGAAGCACCCGATCAACCTGGTCTGCGCCCGCTCGTCGGTCGCGGAGATCGTCAACATGGCCGCCCTCTCGGCCTACGAGGTGGGTCGGTCGTAGCCCGCACGTGACCGGCGCCGCGGGCAGGAGGAAACCATGGGCAGGATCCTCGTGACCGGCGGCGCCGGTTACATCGGCAGCCACACCTGCGTCGAGCTCCTCGGCGCCGGACACGACGTGGTGGTCGTCGACAACCTCTCGAACTCCAGCGAGGAGAGCCTCAGGCGCGTCCGCGAGCTGGCCGGGCGCCCGCTGGAGTTCAACCGGGTCGACATCCGCCACCACGAGGCGCTGCGGGGCGTGTTCGCCCGCCACGACTTCGACGCGGTGGTGCACTTCGCCGGGCTGAAGGCGGTCGGCGAGAGCGCGCAGGTGCCGCTGCGCTACTACGAGAACAACATCACCGGCACCCTGACGCTGCTGGACGTCATGAACGAGTACGAGGTCCGCAGCCTCGTCTTCTCGTCCTCGGCCACGGTCTACGGCGACCCCATGTCCGTGCCCATCACCGAGGACTTCCCGCTGAAGGCCACCAATCCCTACGGCCGCACCAAGCTGTTCATCGAGAAGATCCTGCGCGACCTGTGCGCGTCGGACTCCGAGTGGCGCGCGGTGCTGCTGCGCTACTTCAACCCGGTGGGCGCCCATGCCGGCGGGCGCATCGGCGAGGACCCGCAGGGCCTGCCCAACAACCTGATGCCGTACGTGATGCAGGTCGCCGTGGGCCGCCTGCCCGAGCTGCAGGTGTTCGGCGGCGACTACCCGACGCCCGACGGCACCGGCGTGCGCGACTACATCCACGTCACCGACCTGGCGCTGGGCCACCTGGCGGCGCTCGACCGCCTGGCGGACCTGCCCGGCTGC
>DAOPJF010000365.1:0-3428 GCA_035399525.1 Candidatus Krumholzibacteriia bacterium
AGGTGCGGGCCCTGCACCGCACCGCCGTCGGACCGATCCGCCTGGGGCTGCTGCACCCGGGCGATTTCCGCCGCCTGACGCCGCCGGAGGTGCAGGCCCTGCGCGACGCCCTCGGCCGCAAGTAGCCGCGGCGTCCGAATCGACCGCAACGTCCGAGCCGAAAGGGAAGACGATGGACCTGGCGAGCCTCTTCCGTCCCGGCATCCGGAACATCCGGCCCTACACCCCCGGCAAGCCCGTCGCCGAGGTGCAGCGCGAGCTGGGCCTGGCAAGCGTGGTCAAGCTGGCCAGCAACGAGAACCCCGAGGGCCCGCTGCCCGAGGTGCTGGCGGCCATCGCCCAGGCCGCCCGCGGCATCAACCGCTACCCGGACGCCGCCGCCTACGACCTCACGCGCCGCCTGGCCGCGCACCTGGACGTCGATCCGCGCAGCCTCATCCTGGGCAACGGCAGCAACGAGGTCATCGACATGCTCGTGCGGGCGCTGGTCTCGCCGGGCGAGACGGTGGTCTACAGCGAGCACAGCTTCATCGTCTACGAGATCGCCACGCGCGCCCACTTCGAGTGCGGCCGCCCCGTGGCCATGGGACCGGACGACCGCCACGACCTGGACGCCATGGCCGCCGCCGTCGACGCCACCACGAAGCTCGTCATCATCTGCGCGCCCAACAACCCGACCGGCACCTACAACACCGCCGCCGAGTTCGCGCGCTTCCTGGACGCGGTGCCGCCGCACGTGGTGATCGCCATCGACGAGGCCTACTACGAGTACGTGACGGCCGACGACTACCCGCAGACCCTGCCCATGCTCAAGGCGCACCCGAACCTGGTCCTGCTGCGCACCTTCAGCAAGATCCACTCGCTGGCCGGCCTGCGCGTGGGCTACGGCATCGGCCACCCCGACCTGGTGGGCCAGCTGCAGAAGACGCGCGAGCCCTTCAACGTGGGCATGATCAGCCAGGCCGCCGCCGTGGCCTGCCTCGACCACTGGGACCAGGTGCCCGGCCGCCGCGAGCGCAACCGCGAGCAGCGCACCTGGCTCGAGGGCGAGCTGGCGGCCCTCGGTTTCGCGAACACGCCGAGCCAGGCCAACTTCATCCTGACCCGCACGCCGCGCGGCGAGGCCGCCGCGCTGGTGGACCAGCTGCTGCGCAAGGGCGTCATCGTGCGTCCCATGGGCGGCCCCTGGGCCATGGACGCCCGGGCCCTGCGCATCAGCGTCGGGCTGCCCGAAGAGAACCGGCGCTGCGTCGCCGCGCTCAAGGAGATCTTCGCCTGATGGCCGAGCCCCAGCCGCAGAAGCGCGCGCCCCTGGCCGAGCGCGCTCCCGGACAGCCCGACACCGTGGTCCAGGTGGGCCCGGTCGCCTTCGGCGGCCCGCGCGTGGTGCTGATCGGCGGGCCGTGCGCCGTCGAGACGCGCACGCAGATCCTCGAGACGGCGCGCCACGCGGCCGAGGCCGGCGCGGCCATGCTGCGCGGCGGCGCGTGGAAGCCCCGCACCAGCCCCTACGACTTCCAGGGCCTGGGGGCCGAGGGCCTGGCCCTGCTGGCCGAGGCGCGCCGCGCCACCGGCCTGCCCGTGGTGACCGAGGTGCTCGACCCGCGCGACGTCGCGGCCGTGGCCGAGGCCGCCGACATGCTGCAGATCGGCAGCCGCAGCGTGCAGAACTTCCCGCTGCTGCGCGAGGCCGGCCAGAGCGGCCGCCCCGTGCTGCTCAAGCGCGGCATGATGACCACGGTCGAGGAGTGGCTGAACGCCGCCGAGCACGTGCTCGCCGCCGGCGGCCGCGACCTCGTGTTCTGCGAGCGCGGCATCCGCACCTTCGAGCCCGCGCTGCGCAACACCCTGGACCTCGGCTCGGTGGCCGTGCTCAAGGAGCGCACCCACCTGCCGGTGATCGTCGACCCCAGCCACGCCGCCGGCAGCGCGCGCTTCGTCAAGGCGCTGGCCCTGGCGGCGGTGGCCGCCGGCGCCGACGGCCTGCTGGTCGAGACGCACTGCACGCCGACGGACGCCCGCAGCGACGCGGGACAATCGCTGGACGCCGCCGCCTTCGCCGACCTGGCGCAGGCCTGCCGCGCCGTGGCCCGCGCCGTGGGGCGGGATCTCTGATGCGCGTCACCTCGCCCGCCGACCTGCCGGACCGCGACCCGTCCCTGATGCCCCGCCACGCAGTCATCGCCGTCGACGGCCCCGCGGGCTCGGGCAAGTCCACGACCGCCAAGGCCCTGGCCGACCGCTTCGGCCTGCTGTACATCGACACCGGCGCCATGTACCGCGCCCTGACCCTGGCCGCGCTGAGGGCCGGCGTCGGCACCGGCGACGAGCCCGCCCTGGCCGCCATGCTGGCGGGCGCCGAGCTCGAGCTGCGCCCCGGCCGCGGCGAGGTCACCGTGCTGTGGAACGGCGCCGACGTCTCGCAGGCCATCCGCACGCCGGAGGTCGACGCCGCCGTGTCGGCCGTCAGCGCCCACGCCGCCGTGCGCGCGGACATGGTGCGCCGCCAGCAGGCCTTCGGCCGCCGCGGCGGCGTGGTCATGGAGGGGCGCGACATCGGCAGCGTGGTCTTCCCGCTGGCCACGTCGAAGATCTTCCTGAAGGCCAGCCTCGAAGCCCGCGTCGAGCGCCGCGTGCGCCAGTTCCGCCAGCGCGGCCGCGAGGTCTCCGCCCAGGACGTGGCCCGCGACCTGGCCGAGCGCGACCGCCTGGACAGCGAACGCGCCACCAGCCCGCTGCTGGTGCTGCCCGACGCCATCGTGGTGGACAGCAGTGCGCTCTCGCTCGAGCAGCAGAACGAGGCCTGCGCCCGCGCCGCCCTGGTGAACCCGGCGCTGGACCGCGAGCTGGACACCGACCTTCAGAAGGCGCGCCGCCGGCTGCCCTTCCAGTACCGCCTGGCCTACGCCTGCTTCGGCGCCGCGGCGCGCTTCTACGGCCTGCGGCAGGTGGGCCTGGAGGGCCAATGCGTGCCCGGCGGCACCATCATCGCCTGCAACCACATCAGCCTGTGGGATCCGCCGCTGTTGGGCAGCACCCTGCGCCGCGCCCCGGTGCGGGCCCTGGCCAAGGAGGAGCTGTTCCGCCCCGCCTGGCTGCTGGGCCGCTTCTTCCGCTGGCTCGACGCCATCCCCATCCGCCGCCGCGGCTACGACCGGGCAGCCTTCGGCGAGGCCTCGCGCGCCCTGGACGCGGGCGAAAACCTGCTGATTTTCCCCGAGGGCACCCGCCGCGCCATCGGCCACCCGGGCCCGGTCAAGAACGGGCTGGGCATCCTGGTGCAGGCCACCCGGGCGCCGCTGCTGCCGGTGTTCATCCGCGGCAGCTACGGCCGCCAGCCCGGGGGCTCGCAGCTGTCGCCGCTCGAGGTGCGGTACGGGCCGGTCATCCGCTGGCACTCCCTGGACCTGCTGCTCGAGGAGGAGGAC
>DAOPJF010000366.1:0-3409 GCA_035399525.1 Candidatus Krumholzibacteriia bacterium
CTGCTGGACGACCTAGTCGAGCGCGTGCGGCAGGGGCAGCACGTCGACGCGGTCACCCTCGGCTACCTGTGGGACCGCCACTTCGGCGAGGTGCCCGACGAGGGCCCGGACGCCGGGGGCGACCCGCTGCTGTTCGCCGGCGGCAGCCGGCAGGCGGTGCGGGTCAAGACCCGCGGCCAGCAGGACTACGTCGACGCCGTCCGCGACAACGACGTGGTCTTCGCCACCGGCCCCGCCGGCACGGGCAAGACGTTCCTGGCCGTGGTCATGGCCATGGACTACCTGAAGCGCCAGCTGGTGGACCGCATCATCCTGGTGCGGCCCGCGGTCGAGGCCGGCGAGCAGTTGGGCTTCCTGCCGGGCGACCTGCAGGAGAAGATCAACCCGTACCTGCGGCCGCTGTACGATGCGCTCTCGGACATCACGGGGGCGGCCAAGATCGCGCGCTTCATGTCCAGTGGCGTGATCGAGGCCTCGCCGCTGGCCTACATGCGCGGGCGCACGCTGAACAACGCCTTCGTGATCCTGGACGAGGCCCAGAACACGACCGTGGGCCAGATGAAAATGTTCCTGACGCGCCTGGGCTGGCAGTCCAAGGCCGTCATCACCGGCGACGTGACGCAGATCGACCTGCCGGACCGGCAGCCGTCGGGCCTGGTGCACGTGCGGCAGATCCTGCAGGGGACCGAGGGGATCGCGTTCGTCGAGCTGGGCACGGCCGACGTGGTCCGGCATCCGCTGGTCAAGCGCATCGTCGACGCGTTCGACGCGGCGGCCGCCGGCGAGGCGGACTGAGCGCGGGGCCGCGGCCCCGGACAAGGACGGTAGCACGAGCATGTGGTGGCTGAGGGTAAGGGACCTGCTGGCGCGCGACCGCTCCGCCAAGGAGACGCGGCCGGGCGCCGTGCCGGGCGCCGCGAAGGCGGCGGCCGCCGAGGGCCGGCGCGCGCCGAGCCCCTGGTGGGCCGTCGGCTCGGGGCTGTTCCTGCTCGCGCTGCACCTGGTGCTGTTCCCGCCGGTTCCCCGGCTGACCAGCGACTTCCCGAAGCTGGGCGAGATCGCCGAGCGCGAGATCCGTGCGCCGTTCTCCTTCGACGCGCCCCTTCTGGAGACCGACGTGCAGATGCGCCGCCTCGAGCGCGTCGTGGTCGAGCCGCCGGTGCTGCGCGCCATCGACGACGCCGGCGGACCGGACGGCGGCGCGCGCATGGAGGTGTGGCTGCACGCCCTGGCGTCGGCCCTGGCCGACCATCGCTCGACGCCGGCCGACCGCGCCGGCCTGTTGGCCCTGCAGTTCCCGGGCATCGACCAGGACGACCTGCTGCGCCTGCTGCGCAGCGACGAGCCGGATTCGCTGGCGCCGCGCCTGACGCGGTCCTGGCGCCAGGTGCTGCGCGGCGGCGTGGCGGACATCCTGCCGCCGGGCCGGTACGACCGCGTGGTCGTGGCCGGCAGCCGCGCCGAGACGCTGCGCGACCGCGCGCGCATCACCGCCCAGGCCGACCTCGAGGAACGCCTGACGGCCGAGCTCCGCGCCACCGGGCTGCCGCCGGTCGAGGCGGTCGAGGCCGCCTCGGTGATGCGGCACTTCGTGACGCCGAACCTGGTCTACGACCCGGACGAGTCGGACCTGCGGCGCACCGCGGCCCGGGAGACCGTGCCCACGCGGCGCGAGTTCATCGCCGGCGAGCGGATCATCGACCAGGGCGTGCGCGTCACCGAGCAGCAGGCCCTGTTCCTGGAGCAGCTCGAGTCGCTGGTGCTCTCGCGGGGCGGCGGCGAGGGCGCCGGGGCACGGGTGGTCCGCGGTGTCGGGCGCGCCCTGCTGGTGGCGCTGGCGCTCGCGCTGTTCGGCTGGCTCGGCCGCATCCACATCCCGCGGCGGCAGCGGCGGCCGCGGCCGCTGGTGGCCCAGACGGTCATCCTGGGCGTGTTCCTGGTGGGCGCGGCGGTGGCCCTGGGCCGGCCGGGGCTGGGGCCGATGGCGGTGCCGGTGGTGCTGCTTTCGCTGCTGTCGACGGTGCTGCTGAAGAGCCGTTCGGGCTACATGTCCACCCTCCTGGCCATGGCGATGCTGGCGGTGCTGCCGGGCGTGCAGGCGCTCAACACCTTCAGCTGGTTCATCGTCGGCATGGCGACGGTGGTCTCGGTGCGCCGCATCCAGAAGCGCAGCCAGTTCTACCAGACCATCGTGCTGTTGACGGTGCTCTCGCTGCTGATGGTGTTCCTCGAGGGGCTGGTGGGCGCGCCCGAGCAGCGCCCGGGCGGCGGCACCTACCTGGTGGCCGTGTTCGCGCCGGTGCTGTCGGTGGCCTTCGGCCTGTTCCTGCTGCCTGTGGTCGAGCCGCTGGTGGGCGTCTGCTCGGACCTGACCCTGCTCGAGCTCTCGGACCTGAACCACCCGCTGCTGCAGCGCATGGCGCTCGAGTCGCAGGGCACCTACCACCACAGCCAGGTGGTGGGGCAGCTGGCCGAGCACGCGGCGCGGGCGATCGACGCCAATGCGCTGCTGGTCAGGGTCGGCGCGCTGTTCCACGACATCGGCAAGATGCAGAAGCCCGAGTACTACGTGGAGAACCAGCGTCCCGACTACAACAAGCACGACGAGCTGAGTCCGAGCATGAGCGCGCTGGTGATCGCCGCCCACGTGAAGGAGGGCATCGAGCTGGGACGCAAGTGGCGGCTGCCGCAGCAGGTGATCGACTTCATCCCCGAACACCACGGCACCATGGTGATGGAGTACTTCTACCACAAGGCGCTCGAGGCCGAGGGCAACGAAACGGTCAAGGTCGACGACTTCCGCTATCCCGGGCCGAAGCCGCAGACGCGCGAGACCGCGGTGCTGATGCTCGCCGACGCGACCGAGGCGGCCACGCGCTCCCTGGCCAAGCCGACGCCGGGGCGCATCCGCGAGGTCACCAAGCAGGTCATCGACAAGCGCATGCTCAGCGGCGAGCTCGACGAGTCGGGCCTGACGCTGAGCGAGCTCGCGCGCATCCGCGAGGCCTTCATCCCGCTGTTGGTGGGCATCCACCACGCGCGCATCCAGTACCCCGGCCAGCGCGGGCGCGAGGGCGACCGCGCGGCCGAACGCCGTCCCGAAAGGAAGACCCGCACGTGAAGCTGAACCTCGTCGAGCGCCGCCGCCCCGGCGGCGCGGACACCTGGGCCGAGGGCCGGGCCGCCTGGCCGAAATGCGAGGCCCTGGTCGCGGCGCTGGGCGCGCCGGACTGGCGCGTCGACGTCGTGCTGCTGGACGACGACGCCATGGAGGAGCTGAACCGCGACTTCCGCGGCGGCGACGGCGTCACCGACGTGCTGTCGTTCTCGTACCTGGAGAACGAGGGCCCCGGCGACCCGGACCTGCTGCGCGAGGAGGGCGAGGCGGCGACCGAGCTCTGGGTCGAGG
>DAOPJF010000367.1:0-3398 GCA_035399525.1 Candidatus Krumholzibacteriia bacterium
GCACCACGTGCAGCGCGTCGGCGGTCTCGCTGCGGGGCAGGATCAGCCCCGAGAAGTCGCCGCGCGTCGTGTGCAGCGTCACCTGGCTCCAGACCGGGGCGTCCAGGCGCTGCAGCAGCTCGAGGGTGGGGGTGCGGTAGCCCTTGAAGTCGTCGTTGCCGTGGCTGCTCACGCGAGGTCCTCCTTCAGCCAGCGGCGCACCAGCGCGCCGGGCGCCGCGCCCCGCAGGGCGGGCATCACGTGCCCCATGGCCGCGTGCTCGCGGCGTTCGCGGTCGGCCGGCAGCGGCGCCGGCAGGTCGGCCAGCGCCGCGCGCAGGCGGCGGCGGGCGGTGTCGTCGTCGATGCGCGCGATGGGCTCGTCGTCGCCGCACCACACGCCCTCGGGCACCAGCGCGCCGCTCTGCAGCCCCGCGGCGATCTCCTCCCACCAGGCGCCGGCGGCGGTCAGGCTGGCCGGCCGCGGGTTCGAGCGGTCCAACAGCAGCGAGGCCAGCTGCCGCGGCGTCACCGGCCCGCCCGCCAGGCGCGGCACCAGGTGCGCGAACAGCGGCCAGGCCCGGTGCCGCGCCAGGCGCGCCGCCAGGTCGGCGCCCACGCCCAGCTCCAGGGCCTCGGCCTCGCGTTCCCAGGGCCGCGGCGGCAGGCCGGCGCGGATCGTGTCGACGCGCGGATCGGCCAGCGCGATGGGGGGCAGGTCCGTGTCCGGGTACATGCGGTCGGCGCCGGGCAGGATGCGCTCGAAGCCGGTCGTGCCGTCGTCCAGCGCCTGCCGCGTCTCGGCCGGCACGCCGGCCACCGCGTCGCGGGCGCGCAGCACGATCTCGCGCACGGCGGTGTCGGTGTCGGCGCGCGATCCCCAGACCACGATCACCGGCACGTCCGGGCCCACGCCGCAGGCGCGGGCGACCTTGTCCCATTCGCCGCTCGAGAGGGTGGGCACGTCCTGGGTCGAGACCGCCAGGTTGGGCAGCTCGTCCAGGCAGGCGATGACGCGGATGCGGTCGCTGAACTCCTTCAGGAAGCTGGTGCGCGGCTGGGTCTGCAGCTCGAGCAGGCCCTGGAAGCCCGGCAGGGCGATGGCCTGCACCACCGCGCCCTTCTCGATGGCGCGCCGGATGAACCGGCAGCCCGTGCCGCGCACCGCGGCCGTCACGTCGGCGCCGCGGTCGGCGATGGCCTCGGCCCGGATGCCGCGCCGCGCCAGCTCGCCCGCGATGCCCACCAGCGTGCGCTGGCGCAGGGCCTCGTTGTGGGTCAGGCGCGGGATGGCCCGCAGGCTCGGCACGCCCTTGATCTCGATGCGCGTGCCGCCGGTCACCGACACGTTCACGTCCTGGCGCGCCGCGCCGGCGCCAGTGCGCACCAGGCCGCTGGCGCGGCACAGCCAGCGCAGCGCCTGGCCCACCTGCATGGCCTCCAGCGGCGTGCGCATGTCCGGATCGGTCACGGTCTCGATCAGCGGCATGCCCAGGCGGTCGGTGCGGTAGGTGCGCACGTGTCCGGTGTCGCTGACCTCGCGGCAGCTGTCCTCCTCGATCGAGAGCTGGCGGATGTGCACCGTGCGCCCGTCGAAGGGGATGTCGCCGTCGGTGCCGATGATCGCCGTGCGCTGGAAGCCCGTGGGGATGCTGCCGTCCAGGTACTGCTTGCGCGTGATGTGCACCTCGCCCACCACGCTGCAGCCGAGCATCATGGTGACGGCGATGGCGCGGTCCAGGGCCTGGGCGTCGATCTCGAACGGCGGCGCGTCGTCCATCTCGTAGGTGCACACCGTGTCGTTGTTCAGCAGGTAGATGATGTTCTTGCGGGTCTTGAACTCCATGAGCGCGGTGCCGTCGTACTCGCCCATCTCCGACAGGGTGGGGCGCATGTGCCGCAGCACCTCGGCGTGGTGGGTGCTGCTGTCGTAGCGCCCGGCGGGGCAGCGGCAGAACAGCTTGCGGTCCGTCAGCAGCTGCTGGTGCACCTCGAGCCCGCACTTGAAGCCGAGCTCGGCGTAGCCGGCGGCGTCCAGCTCGCCGTACACCGGCAACGGGCGCAGCAGCCAGGGATCGCGAAGGATCAGGCGGTCGTCCATGGGATGGCTCCCGGGCAGTCGTTGCATTCCACGGTCGCAGGCGGGGTGCGCGGTGTCCCGGAGGCCGACCCTGCACATTTTTGACAGGTCGATTCCGAAAACGGCCAAAATCAGCCCCGAATGATTGACAAAATTTAACAGCCGGGGTATGGTTGCTGTCAAACACATAACAATTCAGGTCCGGTTTTCAACAGGCCGGGCCGCACCGACGACCACCGACCGCTTCGCGAGGATGCCGAGTTGAAGAGAACCAGACGCGCCTGCGACGTCCCCGACGCCACCATCCACCGGCTGCCCCTGTACCTCGAGAAGTTGAAGCTGCTGCAGGCGATCGGCGTGGAGGACGTCTCCAGCCGCCAACTCGCCGAGTCGCTGGACATCAAGGCCAGCCAGCTGCGCCATGACTTCCACTACTTCGGCGGCTTTAGCCGGCCCGGGCGGCCCTACCAGGTCGACACCCTGGTGCCGGCCCTCGAGCAGATCATCGGCATCAGCGAGCCCCAGCCCACGGTGATCGTGGGCGCGGGCCACCTGGGGCAGGCCCTGGCCAACTACTCGAACCTCGAGGTGCAGGGGTTCCCCGTCGCCGGCATCTTCGACGTGAACCCGAAGCTGATCGGACTGGAGATCCGCGGGCAGCCGGTGCGCGACATGGACGAGCTCGAGCCCCTGATCCGGGACAAGGGCGTGCGCATCGCGATCCTGACCGTGCCCTCGGCCAACGCGCAGAACGTCGCCGACCGGCTGGTGCGCGCCGGCATCGTCGGCATCTTCAACTTCGCGCCCATGGACCTGAAGGTCCCCGAGACCGTGGTGGTGCGCAACGAGCGCCTGGCCGTCGGCATCATGTCGCTGAGCTTCAAGGTCAAGTGCATCGTGCAGGGGTCGTCGGGCCGCACCCGGTCGCTGGACGACTGACCGCCGCACCATCGGCAACGGCAAGGGGACGCCCGGCGGCGTCCCCTTCGTCGTCCCGGGGCCCGGCGCGATCAGCCGATGGTCAGCAGCACGATGCCGCCCACGGTCAGCAGCATGCCCGCGACGGTCTTGAGGGTCAGCGGCTCGCCGCCCAGGGTCAGCGCCAGCAGCGCGCCGAACAGCGGCGAGGTGAAGGCGATGGGCATGACCCTGGTCAGCGGGGCGCCCTTGATGGCGGTGTAGAAGCAGAGCATGCCCAGCGAGCCGGCCACCACGCCGCCGCCGATGATCATGTAGGCCAGGGCGCGCGGCCCGGCGTGCGCCACGTCCTTCCAGTGGGGGAAGCTGACGGCGCCCAGAACGACCAGCGCCACGGCGGTGCGGATGGTGATGCCCAGCTG
>DAOPJF010000368.1:0-3392 GCA_035399525.1 Candidatus Krumholzibacteriia bacterium
TCAGGCCCGGTGACAAGCTGTACTCGCCCGAGTTCGAGCTCGTCCCGCACGACGCCACGCTGCACGCCTACAAGGCCATGCTCACCGAGAAGCCGTTCCTGCTGTGGATGCGCAACTCGCTGGTGGTGTCCCTGGGCACGGCGCTGATCGGCGTGGCCCTGGCCAGCCTGGGGGGCTTCGCCCTGTCGCGGTACCGGTTCCGGGGGCGGGGCGCGGCGCTGCAGGGCATCCTCATGACGCAGATGTTCCCGGCCACCATGCTGCTGCTGCCGCTCTACCTGATGATGCGCGCCCTGCACCTGGTGGACACCCTGGCGGGAGTCATGGTGGCCTACGTGGCCACGGCGCTGCCCTTCTGCATCTGGACCATGAAGGGCTACTACGACACCATCCCGGTCGACCTGAACGAGGCCGCGCTCATCGACGGCTGCAGCCCGCTGCAGGCCTTCGTGCGCGTCACGCTGCCCCTGTCGGCGCCCGCCCTGGTCATCACCGCCCTGTTCAGCTTCATGACCGGCTGGAGCGAGTTCATGGTCGCGCGGGTCATGCTCACCAGCCGCGAGCTGATGACCCTGCCCCTGGGCCTCGAGTCGCTGTTCACCACCTACCAGACCGAGTGGGCCAACTACGCCGCCGGGTCGCTGCTGGTGAGTGTGCCGGTGGTCGTGCTATTCTTGGTGCTGAACCGGTTCCTGGTGTCGGGCCTGACGCTCGGCAGCGTGAAAGGATGAGATCATGGCCGGAATCCTGAGCCGCATCCGCGTGGGCGCAGGCGTCGTCGCCGCGGTCGTCGGACTGGCGGGACCTCCTGCCCGGGCCCAGTGCTTCGACTACGCCCTGCCCGACACCGCCCCGCCGACCACGCATTTCGACATCTTCCTCCAGGGCATCGCCGACTTCCGCGCCCAGGGCCCGCTGGCCTGGCTCGCCCTGACCGATTACGGCGGCATCGCCTCGCTGGACATGACCGATCCCGTCGCACCCGTGCCCGTGGCGCAGATCGACCTGCCGGTCTTCGAGACCTACCGCATCGCGCTCGCCGGCGACGTGGCGGTGCTCAGCTACTCGAACTGGACGTCCTTCGGGCTCGTGTTCGTGGACATCGCCGATCCTGCCGACCCGCAGTTCCTGTACGACTACGAGGCGCCGACGGGCTGGATCTACGGCCTGGCCGCACGGGACACGCTGTTGTTCGCCGCGCTGCCGAACCCGGGCGCGCTGCAGGTGATCGACATCGCCGACCCCATGGCTCCGGTGGTCCTGGGCCAGGTCCAGCTGGGTTACGGCGCGGCCGAGTTGACGCTCGACGGCGACCGGGCCTACGTCGTCGGCGACAATGACGTGTTCATCGTCGACGTGATGGACCCCGCGGCGCCCGCCCTGCTCGGGAACCTGCCCATCCAGGTGCAGGACGGCAGGACGACCCTTCCCCGGAACATCGCCGTGTCGGGCCCGCTCGCCTTCGTGGGCACGTCCGTCGGAGCCGCCGGCGGGCTGCAGGTCTTCGACGTGACCGATCCCGCGGCGGCGGCCTGGACCGGCGCCACGCTGCTGGCCGGCGCCGGCGCCAGCTTGCAGGTCGACGGCTCGATCGCCTACGTGGCGACGGCGCAGCACGGCCTGGCCGTCATCGACGTGGCCGATCCCCGGGCCCCGCAGGTCATCGGCGGGGCGACCTACCCGGGCACCGTGCTCTGGGGCGAACTGCGGTTGATCGGCGACGCGGTGGTCACCGGCGAGGGAGGCCTGTTCATCCAGCCGCGCCACTGCGGATCGGCGCCCAGCAACGCGCCCCTGCCCGGGCCGGCGGGCCTCGCCGCGAGGGCGGTGCCGAACCCGTTCAACCCGCGCACCGAGATCCGCTTCACGCTGCCCGAGCCGCTCGCGGCGACCGTCGAGATCCTCGACGTGCGCGGGCGCCGGGTCCGCACGCTGGTCGGGGACAGGGTCCTGGCCGCCGGCGCCCAGGCGCTGTCCTGGGACGGTTGTGACGCCCGGGGCCAGTTCATGGCGTCGGGTGCCTACCTCTGCCGGATCCGGGCCGGAGGCTACGCGTCCACGGTGGCGCTGTCCCTCGTGCGTTGACCCGGGCCGTCCCCCGACGACGAACCGCCGCCCCCATCGGCCGGGGGCGGCGGTTCCGCGTGCGGACTTTGCGTTGGGGTCAGAACGCGTAGGTCATCTCGAAGGCCACCGACGTGCTCGTGTCCGTCGGCAGGCCGTCGCTGTCCAGGAACGCGTCCTGGTCGCTCTTGTCGATGCGCAGCTCGACCAGGGCGCCGAAGCCCTCGTCCAGGACGAACGTGGGGGCGATGGCGATGGCGTTGCGCTTCTGGACCTCGCCGCCGACCGGGCCGAACAGCAGCCCGTCCTGGTCGTCGAGGTAGTCGGCGCGCATCGTCAGGCCGAGCCAACTGTTGAAGTCGCGGTGGGCCATGACCATGAAGCCGAACCAGGTGGCCTCGGCGCCGCCCGCCTCGGTGACCTTGCCGTGGTTGAGGTCCGCGCCCAGCACCCAGCCCTCGGGCGTGCAGGCCAGGTCGGCGTCCAGCACGGTGCGGTCGAACTCGGGGGCCGCACCGCCGCCCTCCTTGCCGGTGATCGCCACGATGCCGCCGTCGACGACGCCGTGGGTGTAGTCCAGGCGGCCGCCCCAGGTCTTCAGCGCGTTGGACTCGGCGTTCTGGTCCCAGCCGTTCACGCCGAACGCGGTGACGGTGACGCGCTCGCCGATCGGGCGGTCCACCATGATCCCCGTGAGGTTCGTCGGTTGTCCGTACGTGTACACCAGGGCATGGCTGAACTGGTACATCTCGTTCGGATCGATCTGCTCGAACCCGATGGGGGCGTTGAAGCGGCCGAAGGTCAGCGTCCAGTCGGCGGGGCAGGTGTAGCGGACGAAGGCCTGCTCCACCTGGGCGTCGAAGGTCTCGCCGTTCTTCACCCACTCGAGGTCCGCCCGCACCATGGTGCGGTCGCCCGAGCGGTGCTCGATGTCGATCTCGGCCTGGTCCAGGCCGAACTCGCCGCCCTTGGCCGCCAGGTCCTGGAAGTAGCTGGCGTCCACGAAGCCCGTGATGGCGGTGTCCTGGGCCGGCGCCGCAGCGGCAGCCAGCAGGGCCGCCAGGGCGACCGGGAGGACCACGTAGCGTGCTCTCATGTCCATCTCCTTGGGGTCTAGGTCAGGTACGCCGACTCGCCGTGCAGCGATTCGTCGAGGGTCGATTCCTGCTCCTGGGTCGTGCGCACCGCGGTGACGCGGTCGATGAGCCACAGCATGCACCAGGTGAAGACGAACGCATAGACCGAGGACAGCGCCACGGCCGCCACCTGCTTGCCCAGGAAGGCGCCGCCGCCGTGGATCAGGCCGTCGGCGCCGTTGGCGTTGATGG
>DAOPJF010000369.1:0-3392 GCA_035399525.1 Candidatus Krumholzibacteriia bacterium
GAGATCGAGACCGCCCGCCGGGACGAGGGGCTGTTCCTGGCGGCCTCGCCCCGGCGCACGGCGCCCCGGGCGGCACCCGACCCCGCGGCCTGGGAACGGGAGCTGGGCCACCTGACCCTGGGGCTGACGGACGCCTGCAACCTGGCCTGCGGCTACTGCCCCCAGCGGCTCGCCCCCGCGCCGGCCCGCACCATGAGCCCGGCCACGGCCCGGGCCGCCGTGGCCTTCTTCCTGGCCCGGTGCGAGGACGCCCCGCTCCCCGCCATCTCGCTGTACGGCGGCGAGCCCCTCTTGCAGCGCGACCTCGTGGCAGCCGTGGTCAACCAGGTGGGCGACCGCCCCGTGCGCCTGGTGGTGGACACCAACGCCACCCTGGTGGACGACGCGGCCGCGGCCTGGCTGGCGGGCCTGGGGGTGCACCTGCAGATCAGCTGCGACGGGCCGGCGGCGGTGCACGACCGCTACCGGCGCACGCCCGACGGCCGTCCCACCCACGCCGCGGTGCTGGCGGGGGTGCGGCGCCTGCTGCGGGCCGACCCGTCGGTGGCCGATCGCCTGACCTTCATCGCCACCCTGGGCCCGCCGTTTCCCATCCTGGAGGTCGCGGCCTGGTTCACGGCCTTCCCGCCGTTCCGGGACCTGGGCTTGGCCAGGGCGCCTCACGTGCGGGTGAACATCGCCGCCCCGGGCGGGCCGCGCCCCGGACCGGAAGGCGACGAGCGCCGGCGCCAGCTGGCCTCCGCCTGGCACGAGGCCGAGCAGGCCTACATCGCGGCCCACCGGGCCGGGCGGCGCGACCAGTTGTCCCCGGCGCTGACGGCCCTGTTCGACGACGACCTGGTGCGGTGGCGCCGGCGACGGGGCGGCCCCCTGCCCTCGCCGGGCCGTCCCGGGGGGCTGTGCCGGCCCGGGGTGCGACGGTTGTATGTTGATCCGGAAGGAATTTTCCGCCCCTGCGAGCGGGTCGGGGCGGGGCAGGTGATCGGAGACGCCACCCGGGGCTTCGACCATGCCGCCATCGGCAGGTTGGATGCGCGGCTGCAGGACCACCTGGACGGAGCCTGTGATGCCTGCTGGGCACAACGCCTTTGCCGGCTTTGTCTTACGGCTTTGGACGAGGATCCCGCAGCAACCCGCAGCGCCTGCTCGGCCATGCGCGCCACGGCTGCGGCGGGGCTGCGGCGGTGGCTGGCGCTGCAGGATCCGCCGGCGGCGGACCTGTCGTGGCTGGACAATATCGACCTGCTGTAGAAACTTTTTTTCGTCGCCCGGCAACCGGCGGGCGACTCATGCATTATACCCCATGGGAGATACCGACGAGACGCGCCCGCCCTGGGGCAAGGAGAATCCGGTCCAGGCATGGATGACCGCGAGTTCACGCGCAGGCTCGAGGAGAGCGCCGGTTCGGCCCGCCCGTCGGACGTGCACCGGCGCGTGCTGCGCATGCAGCTGGACCACGAGCTGCGGCGGCATCGACGCCCACGCCGACGGCTCCGGCTGCCGAGCCTGCCCGTGGCCGTGGCCGCGGGCCTCGTGGGCGCCGTGCTGCTGGTCGGCCTGCCCGACCCGGTGGGCAGCGACGGCTTCGGCCTGGTGGCCACGGGCGTCACCGTACGCACCGTCGGCGGCACGATGCTGCGCAATCCTGTCCTGAACACGACCGTGTACGCCGAGAGCGACAGCCCGGAAGATGTGGCCCAGGCGGAGGCGGCCTCGCGGGAACTGCGTGCCGGTGAATACGACCTCGTCGGCATGTTCGGCTACATTTGCGGTTCGCAGCGAAGCTACACGCTCGGCGTCCGCCCGTGGGTCAGCAGCAGCCGTACCCATATGATGGATGCGCCCGGATACGAAGGCAGCCAGGAACGGACGCTGGCTCGCATCAGCACCAAGCCGGACACCCGGGCCAGGTTCTACAAGATGGTGATGGAAGGCGGCTGGCCATCGGAATACCACACGACCGCGATCGTGGCCGGGGTGTTGTACGATGTGACGGTGTCCTACTTCATCGATCCCGACCTGGGCGCCGTCGGCAAGTTCGTCGGCGATCCGGTCCGCTAGGCTCGGATCCTCAGAGGCCCGCTTCCGGTGCCGGCTCCCCGTTGTAGTCGTAGTAGATCGCAAGATTGGTCGCGGCCAGATCCGCAGGCGCATTGGCCTCTTCGTCCGGCTGTCTGCAATTGCACGGGCAGGGCAAGGCCGCTTCCCCATCGGCCGGCGCCGGGTCCAGGGGCTCGAGGGGTTCGTGCATCGGGCTCTCCTCCGGTCATGGGACAAGGGATAGGCCAGGATCCTAGCGCGCCCGGCGAGGGGGCGCAATCTCCCGTTGCCCCGCGCCGTCAACTTCCATATCATTCAACACGTTGTCATTCCCCGACCCGAACCGGGCACGGAACGCCGTGGACGCGCGCGACCTCGACATCGCCAGGCGCCGACAGTGGTCCACGCGCATCGAGCGCGAGGACTTCCTGGAGCTGTACGCCCGGTACTACGACCGCATCTTCCGCTTCTGCCACGGGCGGGTGCTGAACCCCGAGTTGGCCGAAGACCTCACCGCCGAGACCTTCATGCAGGCGCTCACGCACCTGGACCGCTTCCGGTGGCAGGGCGTGACCTTCGGGTCGTGGCTGTACCGCATCGCCCTGAACCAGGTGCGCTACCGGCGGCGCGACGCCCACGATCACGAGCACCTGGATGACCACCAGGACGCGGTCGTGGACGAGGCCGCCGACCCCCTGGACCTGGTGCTGCTGGACGACGGGCAGCGGCGGGTGCGGCGCGCCATCGCCATGCTGGACGAAGACACGCGCGAGGCCATCCGCCTGCAGTACTGGGACGGCCTGACGCCGAGCGAGATCGCCGTCGTGCTGGACCAGCCGGTGGGCACGGTGAAGGCGCGCCTGGGGCGCGGGCGGCAGAAGCTGAGGTCCACCCTCGAGGCCTGGGAGGCCGCCGGGGACGTCCCGGCCGACGCGCCGGCCGACCTGCCCATGCGGCGCCGCGACGACGCCTGACCCGCGTCGGCTTGCGGTTCCCCCCGCTGCTTCTACCATGATCGGGAATCGCCCCATCCCCACCTGGGACGCGCGCCGCGACCGCAACCGGACCGCGGCGGCCGTCGATCCGGCAGGTCGAGACCATGAGCACGTCCGCACCGCGCACGCCGGCCTGGCTGCGCCAGCACGGCAACCATCTCAAGGGCCAGCCCTCGCTGTACCTGCGGCAGCATGCCCACAATCCCATCGACTGGCACCCGTGGGGCGAGGCGGCGCTGGCCGCGGCCCGCGAGCGCGACGTGCCGGTGTTCCTGTCCATCGGCTACAGCAGCTGCCACTGGTGCCACGTGATGGAGCACGAGGTCTTCGAGCAGGACGACGTGGCCGCGTTCATGA
>DAOPJF010000370.1:0-3379 GCA_035399525.1 Candidatus Krumholzibacteriia bacterium
GCCGAGAGGCTGCCGCCCGCCGGCACCACGGGCTCGGAGTAGCCACCCTGGCGCTGGTCGGCGCACACCGCCGCCACCAGGTAGTAGGTGTCGGCCGTCGGCGGGGTGTCGTCCAGCGACGTCCCGCTCGTGACCACGGCCAGCAGCTTGTCGTTGCCCGGCGTGAACACCGACGCCGTGTCGCGGTAGACCGCGTAGCCGGTGACCTCCGGATCGGGCGACGCGTCCCAGGACAGCGTGAAGGCCCCGCCCGCCCGCGGCGTGGCCGCCAGGCCGGTCACCGCCGGCGGCGCCTGGAAGTCGGCGCCGGGGCCGCCGTACACGCCGATGTCGCCGCGCGAGCCGTCAGGATCGGCGCACGTCGCCGCGGGATCGCCCGCGTCGATGCACACCGAACCCTGCAGCAGCAGCGGCTGGACGCCGGCCATCAGCTTCGGGTCGCCGGAGACGTCGTGGGCGCCGGGCGAGCACGACAGGTAGTCGCCCCCGGTGTTGCCCCAGGCATGGTTGTAGTCGGCCGTCAGGGCCGCCCCGATCGCGGTCAGGCCGCCGCCGCCGAGGTTGCCCGTGACGCTCGTGTTGCGCAGCGCCAGGGGATCGGTGCCGGCGAAGACCGTCAGGCCGCCGCCGCTGGCCGCGCGGTTGCCGTCGACCAGGCAGTTCTCGATGACGCCCGACACGGTGAAGGCACACACGCCGCCGCCGAGGTTGACGGCCCGGTTGCCCTGGGCGCGGATGTTCTTCACGTCCAGGACCGCGGCACTGAGCTCGAAGCCGCCGCCGTTGCCGCCCCCGATGGTGTTGGCCGCGACCAGGCCGCGGTTCATGGCCAGGCTGCCGCCGTCGACGTGCACGCCGCCGCCGCCGGCCAGGGCCCGGTTGCCACGGATCGTCGCGCGGTCCATGGACAGCACCGAGCCCACCGACGACACCGCCCCGCCGTGGCCGGCGCTGCCGTTGCCCTCGAACACGTCGTCCTCGCTGGCGACGGTCGCACTCGCCACGCTGAGCGCCGCGCCGAGGTTCGCCGTCGCGCTGTCGGTGCAGGCGTTGCCGCTGAACAGGTTGCGGCGCAGCGTCGCCGAAGCCGAGCTGAACACGCCCACCGCGCCGCCGCGGCTGGCCAGGTTGCCGGTGAAGACGCAGTCCTCGATGACCGGGCTGCCGCCGACGACGCAGACCGCGCCGCCGTAGCCGGTCGAAGATCCCGCCGCCGCGCGGTTGGCCGTGAACACGCAGTCGCGGATCACGGGCGACACGCCCGACACGTAGATGGCGCCGCCGTGCTGGCCGCCCACCGGCTGCGAGAACGTCGCGCCCACGCAGTCGTGGAAGGTGACGCCCTCGACGCCGCAGAAGTCGCCGGCGCCGGTCAGGAAGCGCATGGCCGTGCCGCCGGACTGCACGCGGGTCGGCCACTGGGCGGGGTCGCGCTGCGTGAAGTCGCTGTTCCAGCCGCCGAGCACGTGCACGGGGCCCGAGATGGTGGCGGTGCTCACGTAGTCGGCTCCGCGCACGTACACGGTGTCGCGGCCGGTGCAGGCCGCCGTGGCCGTGCCGATGGCGTGCGCCGCGGTCGCGGGCGTCTCGTAGGGAGCCGTGTTGCTGCCCAGGCTCGAGACGTAGCGGATCTTGTGGCCGATGATCGTGATGATGTCGTCGGTCTTGCCCCAGCCCAGGGGCATGCCGCCGCTGGCGCAGACCATCAGGCTGGCGCGGTCGGTGCCCATGTTCGGGATGGTCCACTGGAAGTGGCCGGTGTTCGGGACGTTGCTGGCGACCTGGACGTCGTGGCAGTCGCCATCGACGCCCAGCCAGATATCGACGTTCGCCACGGGCGCGCCGTTGCTCGACCAGGTCAGGTCCATGGTCTGGTCGCCGACGAGCGGCTCGGTGCCGAGGTCCGCGGCCAGGTTGAACGCGCTCGCGGGCGGCGTGTAGTGCAGCTGCGTGACCGAGTATCCCGTCAGTCCCGCGCCGTACTTCACCCAGATGTAGCCGGCCTCGCCGAAGTCCGAGCCCCAGCTGTTCTTGATCAGCCAGGCGCCGGCGCCGCCGCAGGCGCGGTCGTCGTAGCCGACGATCAGCACCAGGTGGTTGATGGTCTGGCCGGGCACGTCGTAGCAGCCGCCGCCGTAGGCCTCGAACTCGGGGCTGGCGTCGATGCCGGTGCACACGGGGCCGTTCTGCAGCGCCGCCTTGATCTGCGTGACGTCGTTGGCGATGTAGTCGTAGCCGGTGATCCAGGCGTACTTGTGGAAGCTGTCCTGCAGGCAGGGCGCCGCCGGCGGGCTGGCCGACAGGTAGGGCTCGCAGTTCTCGAGCACCGCGCCCGTGTTCTGGAAGACGAAGTAGGCCGCGGTCGCCCAGCCGCCGTCGCAGTCGGCGCCGTAGGGATTGCACGACACGACCTGCTGCTCGGACAGGTCGGTCTCCACGCCGTAGTAGATCTTCACGAACGACTCGAGCTCGGCCGTCGCCGCGAAGGCCCAGCACGATCCGCAGGTGCCCTGGTTCTTCACGGGCGTGACGCCGCCCGCGGCGCGCCAGTCGATGTTCGTGGGCAGGTCCTTCTCGGCCACCGGGTAGACGCGCAGGTGCTTGCGGAGTTCGTCCTCGTAGCCGGCCGGCGGGTTGAATCCCCGCAGCGCCGCCCGCTCCTCGGGCGTGATGCTCGCGATGAACCGGTCGCTGACCTCGAAGCTCCAGTCGTTGGCGGCGATCTCGGCGCGGATGGCGTCGAGGTCAGGCACGTCCTGGGCGAACGCCGCGACCGACACCACCAGGGCGCAGGCCAGCACGAGGCACGGCAGGGCACGAGAGACCGCGTCCGGCCTCCATGCGAAGCGAACTGACGTCATGAGAATCCCTTCCTATGCACAACAGGGCGCCCGGCGGTCGGACGCCTGAAGATGACGGACGCCAAGATCGTACCAAACAAGCTGTGATTTGACAAATTGTTAAAATAAAGGTCACGGGCGGCCGCTCCCGGCCGGCAACCGCCGCAACGGGAACTGCTTGCGCCCCATCCCACTCGTGCAGGCGGCCCGGTCAGGCTACGGAGACCGGATCGACGTCGTGCACGATGTCGATGCCCCGCCGGCCCTCCCGCAGGGCCCTGAGGCAGTCGGCCAGCCACGCCCGCTCGGCCGGGCGCAGGGCCCCCTTCACCAGCAGCTGCACCCGGTGGCGGTCCTGCAGGCGCGGAAAGACCGCCGGCGCGGGGCCCAGCAGGTCCAGGCCGGGCCGCACCAGGGTCGCCCGCAGGGCCCCGGCCAGGTCGGCCGCCGCCGCCTCGACGTCGCCCAGCCGGCGGCCGGTCACCATCAGCCGCAGCAGGCGGCGCGCCGGCGGATAGCCCAGGGCGTCCCGTACCGGC
>DAOPJF010000371.1:0-3367 GCA_035399525.1 Candidatus Krumholzibacteriia bacterium
TGGAGATCGTCACCTTCAGCGCCGCCGTGGGGTCGTGGGGCAGCCAGGCCGCGAAGCCCACCGCCGCCGCCGCCAGCACCGCCGACACGTACCAGCCGGCGATGCGGTGCCACCACTGGGGCCGGAACTCCTCGTCGGCCGCGTTCGAGGCCCGCAGCAGGTCCTGCAGGCGGCTGTCGGCGAAGTCCTCGGACGCGGTGGCCGAGAAACCGTGGTTCGAGGCGTTGAAGGCGCCCGCGGGCACCGTCTCGCCGGGCTCGCGCGTCACCTGGTCCGACTCGCCTGTGATCCAGTCCAGCGACACCTCGACGGCGCGGCGCATGAGGATGGCGTCCACCGGCAGCAGGTCGCCCGGGGCGATCCACAGCTCGTCGCCGCGGCGGATCTCCGGCGCCCCCACCGGCTCGAGCGCGCCGTCGACGACCCGCTTGACCAGCAGGTTCTCGGCGCCCGACGCGTCCAGCAGGCTGTTGCGGTTGCGCTCGAGGATGTGCTCCTGCGCCCAGCGCCCCACCAGCATCAGCGCGATGAACACCGCCAGCGAGTCGAAGTACGCCTGCTCGGGCCCGCCGTGCAGGAAGCCCCACACCGAGCCGGCCCAGGCCAGCGTCATGCCCAGGGCGATGGGCACGTCCAGGTGCAGCACGCGGCGGCGCAGTCCCGCGATCGCGCCCTTGTAGAACACGCCGCCGCCCGCGACCAGCGACACCGTCGCCAGCGCCAGCGACAGCCAGCCGAAGAAGCGGTACAGGTGCCCGTCCTGCGGCGCGAGCCCGAAGTAGTAGCTCAGGCTGAACATCATCACGTTCAGCGCCATGGCGATGGAGATGGCCATGCGCATCAGCAGCGCGCGCGAATGGCGGCGTGCGCCCTTGCGCGAGGGGCCCAGGCGGTAGCCGAACCGCTCGACCTCCACCAGGAACTCGCGCAGGTCGCCGCGCTGCTGGTCCCACACCATCTCGACGGTGCCGAGGGCGGGGTTGATGCGCAGCTGCACGCCGGCCTCGCGGCGCTTGAACAGCTCCTCGATCAGCCACACGCAGGCGGCGCAGTGCACGCCCTGGATGTCGAGGTTCAGGTGCAGGGGGCCGCGCGCGCCCGCCGTCTCGTGGCCGATGAGGACGCGGTCGAGCCAGGCGAAGCTCTCGGGGCGCAGCGAGGCGGCCGGGGCGGTGCTGGCGGGCTTGAGGTCGTAGAAGCGCTCGAGCTGCGCCTCGTGGATCATGGCGTAGACGCTGCGGCAGCCGCGGCAGCAGAACGGGCCGTCACCGGCGTTCCAGAAGCGTCCCAGCTCGTTGCCGCAATGCAGGCACACGCCCTTCGCGGCGGCGTTGCGCCATTCCTCCGGCCAGTCGAGACCCAGGGTCGAGGTGGTCATCGTCGCTTCGCCTGCGCCTTCGCGACGTCCCCGCCGCCGTCATGCCGAATGGTTAACAATCGCGAAAGTAGACAGATCCCCTCTCGTAGTCAACCGCACAGGATGAAAAACGCGAAGGAGGAAATCGCCGTAAACGCCTACCAAATAGGTAGGAAACCCCACTTGATCGCCTTGATCAATCCGAAGAACTTGCCCGCGCGGAACAGGAACTCCAGGCCCACGATGATCACCAGGATGGCGGCCGTCCGGTTGAACCGGCGCTGCATCGTCGGCGCCAGCCGGCCGGCGCCCAGGCCCACCGCCAGCAGCACCGGGATGGTGCCCAGCCCGAACATGGCCATGGTGCCTGCGCCGTGCAGCGGCGTTGGCGCGGTCAGGGCCGCCGCGGCGACGGCGTACACCGGGCCGCAGGGCAGGAAGCCGTTGGCCACGCCCAGCAGGTAGCGGCCCACCATGCTGCGCGTGCCGATCAGTTCCATGAAGCGCTCGGCGGCGAAGCGGCCCAGGCGGCTGCTCTCGACCAGGCGGGTCGTGCGCACGACGCCCAGCAGGCCCAGGCCCAGGAAGACCATCATCAGGCCCGAGACCAGGAACAGGGCGCCGCGGACGGTGGCCGACGGGATGGCCGCCTTGGCGGCGGCGGCCAGCAGCCCGAACACCAGGCCGATGACCGCGTAGCTGTTGACGCGCCCGAGGTGATAGAGCAGGAGGGCGGGCGCGAGGTTGGCAAAGCGCTTGTCGGTGCGGCCCTGGGCCAGCGAGAAGGTGCTGATCAGCGGCCCGCACATGCCGATGCAGTGGCCGAGGCTGGTGGTGATGCCGATGCCGAACGCGGCCCAGGCCGTCAGCACGACGGCGTTGACCTCGGGCACGTTGCCGCAGCAATCCATGGATTCCTCCGCGACCCCGCTCCCCAGAAGGACCGCGCTGCGAAGATAGCCCACGCCCCGGATCGGCACAACGAAAACGGTTCCTGCTGGCCGCGGCCGCGCCAATGGCCTAACGTGCGGGCGGACACCCGGGGAAGGATGAACCGTGCGCCGCCTCCAGCTCATGATCGCCCTCGCCGCCGCGCTGGCCCTGTCGGCCCGCGCCGAGGTGCCGCGCGTGCCCTGGCTGGCCGACCCGGCCTGGGACACGGTGCTGGCCCGGGCCGGCGCCGACGGCGGCCGCCCCGTGCTGCTGGATTTCCAGGCCTCGTGGTGCGGTCCCTGCCGCCTGATGGACGCCATGGTCTACAACGAGGCCGCCGTGGTCGACTCGTTGGCCGACGTGCTTGCCGTGCGCTACGACGTGGACGTTCCCAACGGCGCCGCGGCCCGGGACAGCTTCGGGGTAGCGCTGCTGCCCACCCTCGTGCTGTGCGACCGCTCCGGCGCCGAGGTGGGGCGCTTCACCGGCTACCACAACGCCGCGGAGTTCCTGGAGGCCTTGGGCGGCCTGCGCCGCCAGGAGGAGGCTGCGCGCACCATCGTCGACCGCCTGGCGGCGGCTCCCGACGATCCGCGGCTGCTCCTGGAGATGGGCCTGGTCCACGAGCGCCGACGCCAGGCCGACGCGGCCGGACGCTGCTACCGGAGCGTCGCGCGGCAGCACCCCCCGGCTGACGTCGCCTGCCGCGTCGATGCCCTGCTGGGCCTGGCTCGGCTCGAGCGAACCGCCGCCCGGCCCGACTCCGCCGCCGCCCTGGCGCGCGTCGCCGGCGGCCTCGCCGCCCCGGACGCCGCCGCGGCGTCCCGCGTCGCCACGTTCCAGGAGGCTGCCGGCGACACCTCCGGCGCCCTGGAGACCTGGCGGGCCCGCGTCGCCGCGGACGACCTGGACCTGGCCGCGCTCGACGGGTTTGCCCGCACGGCCCTGGCCCTGGACGCCGATTTGGAGGACGCCACCCGCTGCGCCGTGCGCGCGGTGGTGCTCAGCGATCGCGATCCCGTCCGCATGCTGCAGCTGGCGGAACTGTATGCGCGGCGTGCGCTGTACGGCCGTGCG
>DAOPJF010000372.1:0-3362 GCA_035399525.1 Candidatus Krumholzibacteriia bacterium
CGGCTACCGCATCTACGAGATGGCCTTCGGCGGCGTGCACGCGCTGATGACCGAGCCCATCGCCGACAACCACTGGACCGACCCCAGCCCGCAGAGCAACCCCTGCGACTACGCCGTCACCGCGGTCGACGCCGCGGGCAACGAGAGCGCGTGGGCGCTGGTGCACTGGAGCGGTGCTGCGGTGCCGCCCCAGCGCGACGCCGCCGCCCACCCCTGATCCGGCACCGCCTTCCCCCGCCCCTGCCGGCCTAACCGCGTGCCGGCAGGGCGTCCCAGGCAGCCCACACCTCGTCCACGCCGATGGTCTCCATCCAGCCGAACTCGCCGCCGCGCGCATCAGGCGCCTGCCGGACGCTGGTCAGCGCCGCGACCTCGGGCGCCGGCGGTTTCCACAGCAGCGGATCGGTCGGGCCGAACAGCGCCAGCGTCGGCACGGGCAGCGCGCCGGCCACGTGCATGATGCCGGTGTCGTTGCACAGGAAGCGCCCGCAGCGCAGCAGCAGCGCCGCCGCGGTGCCCACCGGGCAGGGCGGGGCCGCCACGACGTCCCGGCCCCAGGCCGGGCCGACGGCCGCCGCCAGCGCCGCCAGCGCCGCCGCGTCGGCCGGTCCGTGCAGCACGAGCACGCGGCGCCCGGCGCCCACCGCGCGCCGCGCCACCTCGGCGAAGCGGTCGGCGGGCCACACGTTCTGCGCCTTCCCGGCGCCCGGATGCAACGCCCAGAAGCCGTCGACCAGGCCCAGCTGCGCGAGGATGCGGTCCGCTTCGGCGCGCTCGTCCGCGGAAGGCACGACGAGGGTCGAGCGATCGGCGGTGGTGATGCCGACGGCCTCCAGCGGCGCCAGCGAGTGTTCGACTGCGTGGCGGTCGAGGGTCGGCTGCGACGGCAGCTGCAGCGAGAACGCCGCGGCGCTCAGGTCCCAGCCGAAGGGCCGGCTGTCGCCGCCGACCACCCAGCGCGCGCCGGTGGCCAGGGCCAGGGCTGCGCTCGTGACCGAGAACGACACGCTCGCCAGCACGATGGCCAGCTCGGGCCGCCCGTCGCGCAGGGCGCGCAGGAAGGCCAGCAGCGCGCCCGGCCGGCGCCACACGTTGCGGTCGAACGTCAGCACCCGGTCGAGCAGCGGGTTGTGACGCACCACCTGCACGTTCACCGGCGCGGTGACCAGCGTCAGGTGCGCCCCCGGCCACGTCTCGCGGACGGCGCGCAGCGCCGGCGTCGCGCACACCATGTCGCCCATCTGGTTGTGCTGCCGCACCACGACGATGCGCCGCGGCCGCAGCGCCAGCAGGGCCTCCGGCGCCAGGGGCTCGCGCCGCAGCGCGCGCCCCGCCAGGGTCGTCAACCGGTTCTTCAGGGCGCGGGCCGCTGCGCTCATGGTCCCCTCCGGGCGGGGCGGCACGCCCCTTGCCCTTCCGGGTCCCGGATACGGTCCGCAGCGCGGCCGCACGGGGCGGCCGGCCGGGCCCGGAAAGGGACCCATGCGTCGATTCCTGGCTGCCGGCCTATGGCTGGCATGGTGTTGCGCCTGCGCGCTGGGCCAGTACGAGCTGACCGCCCACGCGCCGGTGTCGGTGGCCCGCCTGCTGCCCGGGGGCGAAGCTTGCCGCCGGGCGGAACGATTGACCCGCTGGAACCCGCGCACCGGCCTGTTGCCGGTGGATAAGCTCCTGCACGAGGGCGAGGAGGCGCTGCGCTTCTACGGCGTGCTCGACGACCTCCCGTGGTCAGCGGGGCGCCAGCCGGTCGCGCCGGTCCTCCAGGTCGCGCAGCAGCGCGAGGTAGGCCTCGTGACGCCACACCGGTAAGGCTCCCGTCGCTACCGCCCGCTTGACGCCGCAGTCGGGCTCGTCCCGGTGCAGGCAGGTGCGGAAGCGGCAGGCGTCGGCCGCGGCCGCGAAGTCCGGGAAGTAGTCCCGCAACTCCTCAGGCTCCACGTCCCAGGGATCGAACCCCCGCATGCCCGGCGAGTCGGCGATCCAGCCGCCGCCCGCCACCGGGAACAGCTCGGTGCGCGTGGTCGTGTGGCGACCCAGGCCGGTCTTGTCGGCCACGCGGCCCACCTTCAGGCCCAGCCCCGGGTCGACGGCGTTCAGCAGGCTGCTCTTGCCCACGCCCGATGCCCCCACGAGCAGGCTGATGCGGCCGGCCAGGACCGCGCGCAGCCCGTCCAGCCCGCGCCCGTCCTTCACCGAGGTCTGCAGCACGGTGCAGCCGAGGGCCGCGAAGTACGACCAGCGGTCCAGGTCGTCCTCCGGCCCGGCGAGGTCGACCTTGTTCAGGACCACCACGCCCCCCACGCCGAAGCGCTCGGCCGCCACCAGCACGCGGTCCACGAACCCGGTCTGGGGCGCGGGCGCCCGCAGCGACTGCACCGCCACCACCTGGTCGAGGTTGGCCATCAGCACCTGCTCGACGCGGCCGCCGGTGCGGCGGGCGGCCATGCGCGAGACCCGCGTGCGGCGCTCGCCCACGTCCTCGACCACGCCCGTGGGCGGGTCGGCCGAAGCGTCGACCACCGAGAACCGTACCCGGTCGCCCGCCACCACGGGGGTCTGCACCTCGCGCGGCCCCTTCTTGAGCCGGCCCCGCAGGTCGCAGCGCCAGGTCCGGCCCCCTGCCGCGACGTCGCAGGTGCCGGCCGCCGCGCGGATCACCAGGCCCTCGCCGCCCCCGGCGGCGGTCTCCCGATCGTTCGTCCCGTCCATGAACCCCTTCAATGGCTTCCGGATGCGTTGGCGGCCGCCGCAGCGGCCAAATGCGCCTTGAGAAACGATTCCCCATGGGTTAGCTTTTGGCAAGGAACAAGTCGTAATATGCCCCGACCGCTCACGCAAGGTGGTGCAGGCGTCATGAACATCGCCGAGGTCCTGAAGCACACCTCCCCGGCCCTCTTCCTCCCCGACCTGAAAGCCACGGACAAGCAAGCAGCCCTCGCCGAACTGGTCGAGGGGCTCGTGGCCGGCACGTCCATCCAGAACCCCGAGACGATCCTGCAGATGCTGCAGTCGCGCGAGGCCCTCGGCAGCACCGCCGTCGGACCGGGCATCGCCTTCCCCCACGGCCGCACGCTGGCCGTGCAGCGCCTGACGATCCTGATCGGCCGGTCGACGGCCGGCATCGAGTTCGACAGCGAGGACGGGGCGCCGACGCACCTGTTCTTCATGCTGATCGCGCCGCCGCAGGACACGGGTCACCAGTACATCAAGTCCCTGGCCGCGCTCATCGACCGCGTGCAGGACGCGGACCTGCGCGGCAGGCTGATGGAGGCCGGCGACTACGAGACCTTCTGTGCCGCGATGAGGGAGGACTGAGCATGCATCCCCAGCTTCAGCTTCTGGTCGCGCTGCAGGACATGGAA
>DAOPJF010000373.1:0-3330 GCA_035399525.1 Candidatus Krumholzibacteriia bacterium
GCATCGCCCCGGACGACGTGCTGGACCTGGTGTTCACCGTCCTGGTCTCGAGCCTGGTGGGCGTGCGCCTGTTCTACGTGCTGACCCACCTGGGCACCTTCCAGCCCTGGTACCGCGCCTTCTTCATCTGGGACGGCGGGCTGACGCTGTACGGCGGGATCGTGCTGGCCACGCTGGCGGTCATCTGGCAGGCGCGGCGCCGCCAGGTGGCGTTCCTGGACATCGCCGACGTGTTCTCGCCCGGGGTCGCCCTTGGCATCGGCATCACGCGCATCGGCTGCTTCATGGCGGGCTGCTGCTACGGCAAGCCCTGCACCACGGGCCTGGGGGTGCACTTCCCCGAGGGCGCCCCGGCCTGGCACCAGTTCGGCGCGGTGGCCGTGCACCCGTCGCAGCTCTACGCGTCGGCCGCCGGCTTCGCGGTGTTCGGGCTGCTGCTCGTGCTGGAGAAGGTGCGGCCGGTGCGCGGCGCGACCTTCGGCCGCTTCCTGGTGCTGTACGGCCTGGCCCGGTTCCTCGAGGACTTCAGCCGCTACTACGAGCCCGGGCAGCGGATGGCGTTCGGGTGGAGCAACAACCAGTGGATCAGCATGGCCGTGGCGGCGGTCGGCGTGGCCGTGCTGGCGAAGGTCTGCGGCCCGGGCGCGAGGAAGGCCGCATGAACCCCGATGTCGCCGTCTACACCCCCGGCGGCTGGCGCCGCGCCGGCGAGCCCTGGCGGCCCGAACAGCCCTTCTACGCGGTGCTGGGCGATCCCATCGCCCACTCCCTGTCGCCGGCGATGCAGAACGCTGCCCTGGACGAGCGCGAGCTGCCCTACGAGTACGTGGCCGTGCAGGTGGCGCACGAGCACCTGGCGGCGCTGAAGCGCGAGACGCGCGACGGCCTGCTGCTGGGGTTCAACGTGACCGCGCCCCACAAGGAGGCGGCCAGCGCCCTGTGCGACGGCCGCACCGATGCCGCACGCGTGCTGGGCGCGGTCAACACGGTCAAGGTCGAGGAGGGCCGCTGGCTCGGGCACAACACCGACAGCGGCGGCATGGTCACGGTGCTGGCCGAGGCCTGGCGCGGCGAGGAGCCGCCGTCGCGCGGCGTCGTGCTGGGGGCGGGCGGCTCGGGCCGGGCCGCGGTCGAGGCGCTGCTGCGGTGGGACGTGCCGCGCATCGAGCTCATGAACCGCTCGGCCGCCGGCCGCGAGCGCGCCGCCGCCTGGCTGGCGGACCGCGGCCTGCGCGACCGCGTCGCGGTGCGTCCCCTGGAGGCGGACCGCGAGCCGCCGCAGACCGAGCCCACCGCGTGGGTCTGCTGCCTGGCCGGCGGCGTGCCCTGCGCGCCCTACCTGCCGGTGGCCGCGGGGCCGGACCAGGCCCTGCTGCTGGACCTGCGCTATGGCGGGCAACGGCCCGCCGAGTCGCCGCCGCTGGGCATGCACGTCGTCGACGGCCTGCCGGTGCTGATGATGCAGGGCGGTCTGTCGTTCGCCTGGTGGTTCGGGCCCCCGGTGCCCTGGACCGCCATGCGCGCCGCGTTGCCCTGACCAGGGCGATCCTCCTCCCGGAAGGGCGGCTGCCGTGCCGCTGCTCGCCGCGTTGATGTCCCTCGGATCGGCGCTCCTCGACGTCGCCGCACCCGCGTCCTGCCTGCAGTGCGGTGCGCGCCCGGGCGAGGCGCCGTGGAGTGCGCGCGGGCCCCACGTGCCCGGGCTGCGCAGGGCCGACGAGCCCCACCTGTGCCTGGCCTGCCTGCGCGGGCTGGCGGGCGATCCGCGCACCGGCACGACGGCCGGCGGCCTGCCTGTGTTCGCCGCGGCCGCGACGGGGCCGCTGCTGGTGGACCTGGTCGGCGCCTGGAAGTACCACGGCGTGCGGGGGCTGGCCTGGCCGCTGGCCGGGCTGCTGGGGCCGGCGGCCGCCGCGTTGGCGGCGGGCCTGGCAGCGGCGCCCGTGCTGGTGCCGGTGCCGCTGCATCGCCGCCGCGCCCGCGGCCGCGGCTTCAACCAGGCCGAGGTGCTGGCGCGCCTGGCGGCGGCGGAACGCGGCTGGCCCGTCGCGCCGTGCCTGGTGCGGCGGCGCGCGACGGGCCAGCAGGCCCGCCTGCACGACGACGACGCCCGCCGGCGCAACCTCGGCGGCGCCGTCGCGGTGCGGGGCGGGCCCCCTGCCGGCGGACCCCTGGTGCTGGTGGACGACATCGTGACGTCGGGCGCCACGCTGGACGAGGCCGCGCGGGCGCTGGCCGCGGCCGGCGCCAGGCCGGCGGCCGCGCTGTGCCTGGGACTGCGCGCCGGGTCCGGTTGACAGCCCCCGGGCAGCTTCCTACCATGGATCGGCGACGGCGGCGGACAGCATCCGCCGCCCCCGGAACACGTGAACACGGGTGGTGGACCATGGCCAGGAAACTCGGGCTCGAGGGCTTCGCACCGCAGGGACGGCGGGTGCTGACGCGCGTGGATTTCAACGTGCCGCTGGACGCCGACCGCAACATCACCGACGACACGCGCATCCGCGCGGCGCTGCCCACGCTGCAGCGCATCGTCGGCGGCGGCGGCAGCGTGGTGCTGATGAGCCACCTGGGCCGGCCCAAGGGCAAGATCGATCCCGCCGCCTCGTTGCGCCCGGTGGCCGACCGCCTGGCCGAGCTGGTGGACGCGCCGGTGCGCTTCGCGACGGACACCGTGGGGCCGGACGCCGAGGCCAAGGCCGCGGCCCTGCAGCCCGGCGAGATCCTGCTGCTGGAGAACGTGCGGTTCAACGCGGGCGAGACCAGCGACGACGACGGCTTCGCCGCGGCGCTGGCCGCCTTCGGCGACGTCTACGTCAACGACGCCTTCGGCAGCGCCCACCGCGCGCACGCCTCGACCGTGGGCGTGACCCGGCACCTGCGCGAAGCCCGGGCCGGGCTGCTGATGCAGCAGGAGCTCGAGCACCTGGGCAACCTGCTGGACGACCCGGCGCGCCCCTTCGTGGCGGTGCTCGGCGGCGCCAAGGTGTCCGGCAAGGTGGACGTGATCCTCAGCCTGCTCGACCGCGTGGACAGCCTGCTGCTGGGCGGCGGCATGATCTTCACCTTCTTCCAGGTGCTGGGCCTGGGCATCGGCAAGAGCCTGCTCGACGCCGAGAGCATCGCGGTGGTCAGGGAGATCCAGGCCAAGGCGCGGAGCAGCCGGGCCAAGCTGATCCTGCCGGACGACGTGGTGGTGGCCGACGCGTTCGCCGAGACGGCCGCGCGCCGCGAAGTGCTGAGCACCGACATCCCGGACGAGTGGATGGGCCTGGACATCGGCCCGCGGACGGTGGCGCGCTACCGCGAGGTGCTGGCCGGCGCCCGGTC
>DAOPJF010000374.1:0-3326 GCA_035399525.1 Candidatus Krumholzibacteriia bacterium
TGGAGGGCGAGGCGCGGGGGGATTTCGGGGTGCAGCCCCTGGGCCTGCTGGACTGCACCGTCCGCCGCAACGCCTACGGCCGGCAGGTGGACTCGTTCACCGCCCCGGTCGACCTGGATGTCCTGGACGGCTCCCGGGAACCCTTCGGGGCCGTCTTCATCCGGGCGCCCCGCATCGCGGCGGTGGGGCCCGGGGCCGAGGTGGTCATCCGCCACGGGGACGAGCCGGTGGCCGTCCGGCAAGGCCGCCTGCTGGGGCTCACGTTCCACCCGGAACTGACGGATGACCTGCGGATCCACCGGGCGTTCCTGGATTTGGGCCGCTAGCGGTTCGGGGTTTCGTACCGGGCCCCCGTTCTGTATATTTCCCCGGGGCTTCTAGGACTGGGGCAACCCCCCGCAGCCGAGGATCGAAGAACCATGCGCAGACTCCCGCTCGCCCTCGTGACCGTCGCCGTGCTTCCCCTGCTGGCCCTGTTGCCGCCCGGTTGCGGCAGCGACGACAACGGGGCCGGTCCCGACACCGGGGCCTGCGGCATCGAGATCTACACGCCGGCCGAGGGCGCCCAGTTCTACTCGAACGAGGACGTGAACATCCGCTGGCACGCCAGCGGCGGCGGGAACGTCATGATCGAGCTGCTGAAGGCCGGCGCGGTGGTCGACACCATCGCCGCCAGCACGCCCAACGACGGCTACGCCTGGTGGGCCGCCGACACCCGCGGCCAGACCTCGGGCAGCGACTTCGCGCTGCGCGTCGCCTCGACCTCGAGCGCGGGCTGCGCCGACACGGTGGGCATCGACCTGATCAACACCGTGGGCTGCGCCCTGCAGCTGACCTGCGACCCGGACACCGTGCTGCAGGAGGGCCAGAGCTACGAGATCACCTGGATCGGCGAGAACACCGGCGAGCGCGTGAACCTCGAGCTGTGGAAGGGCACCCTCGAGGAGGTGTGGGTGGGCGACATCGCCTACGACCTCAGCGACAACGGCAGCTACGTGTGGCAGAACGTCGACTCGTTCAACCAGGGCACGGCCGACGACTACTACATCCGCATCGTGTCGAACGTCGTGGACGGCTGCGCGGACATGGTCGGACGCTACTCGATCCTCGACGACAACATCTGCTACATCGACGTGCTGCAGCCGGCCGAGGACCAGGTCTACAACGAGGGTGACACCATGACCATCACCTTCGACGGCAACATCACGGCCTCGACGGTGTACATCCGCCTGTACGCGGGCGCCCAGTTCGTGGCCGGCGGCTACATCGCCGACGACGTGGTCGCCGCCGGCGGCTCGTTCGCCTGGACCGTCAGCAAGTTCGGCTTCACCGGGCCGAGCAACGTGTTCCGCGTCGTGGTCTTCGACACGGACGACGAGTACTGCCACGGCCAGAGCGGCACGTTCACCATCAACTAGCGGCTGAACCGACGCCGCATCCGGCCCGCGGCCGGAAGGGTAGCCCCCGGGGCCGCCCTTCCCCGCGGGCCGGTGCCTTTCCGGGGACGGATTGCGCGGAGGCGTCCTTCGGGCGATCTTGGCGGCGGCGAAAGGACAAGGCCATGCCGCGGGTGGAGATCCGGGTGCGGGGACGGGTGCAGGGCGTGGCGTTCCGCCACTGGACCTGCCGCGAGGCCGCGCGCCTGGGCGTCACGGGCTGGGTGCGCAACGAGCCCGACGGGTCGGTGCGCATCGTGGCCGAGGGCGACCGCGCGGTGCTGCTGCAGCTGGCGGCCTGGGCCGCCCGCGGTCCCGACCACGCGCGGGTCGACAGCACCGAGGTGGCGTGGGCCGATGCGGCGGGATCGTTCACCGGTTTCGACGTCAGGGGGTGATCGCGTGCAGGCCCGACCGCAGCGCCTGGTGGCCGTCGACGTGGACGGCACTCTGCTGAACACCGAGTTCGACGACGTGCTGGGCCGGCGCGAGATCGCGGCGATCGAGGCCTGCCGCGCCGCAGGCCATACCGTCGCCCTGTGCACCGGCCGCAACCTGCCCTCGGTGACGAGCCTGCTGGAGAGCTCGTCCTGGTTCCCCGACGACCTGCCCCTGGTGCTCCTGAACGGCGCGGTGGTCCTGGCCGGCACGCCGCGGCGCGAGATCGCCTGCCACGTGCTGGACGGCCCGGTGGTCGAACGCCTGGTCGCCCTGTACCGCGAGCACGGCACCGTGCCCATGGTCTACGGCCTGGACAGCGACGGCGGCCTGCTGCACCACGAGTCGCGTCCGGTCAACGACGTGCTCGGCCGCTACCTCGAGGGGCGGCGCACGCGCGTGGGGCGCATCGAGGCGGTGGATGACCTGCTGGCCCGGCCCTGGGCGCGGGCCCTGGAGGTGGGCACCATCGACCGCCGCGAGCCCATCGAGGCCCTGACCGCCGCCGTGCACCGCGAGCTCGGCGCCTCGGTCGCCGTCGTCAACACGCGCTCGCTGCTGGGCGAGGGCGCCTTCTGGTGGGCCGAGGCCTTCCGGCGGGGCACCGGCAAGGGCTCGGGGGTGCGGGACCTGGCGGGTGCCCTCGGACTGGAACTGGACCAGGCCGTGGCCATGGGCGACAATTACAACGATCTGGACATGTTCGCCGCGTGCGGCACGTCCGTGGCCATGGCCGGCAGCCCGGACGAGGTCCTGGCGGCCGCCGACCACGTGGCGGGCCCGGTGGCCGACGGCGGCGCCGCCGCCGTGCTCGAGGCGATCGCCGCCGGGACCTTCCCGCCGGCGGGCGACCGCCGTGGCCAGGAGCTGGAACCGTGAGCAAGCCGCGTCCCGACAAGGACCCCGTCCGCCCCGCCCGGGCCTTCGGCCCGGGCCAGCCCGACGACGCCGCCGCCGCGCCGGTCGAACGCCCGTCCGCCGACCTCGGCCTGGACGAGACCGCCATGCGCGACATGGGCTACGCCATGGTCGACCTGGTGGTGGAGTACCTCAAGGGCCTGGAGGGCCGGCGGGTCTACGGCCCCCTGTCGCCGGCGGGCCTGGACGAGATGTTCACCGAGCCCCTGCCCGAGGACGGCGTGCCCTTCGCCGAGCTGGTGCAGGACTGCCGCACGCGCGTCTTCCCCAACACCATGGCCATCGGCAGCCGCCGCTACTTCGGCATGATGAACCCGGCGCCCCTGCCCGTGGCGGTCTTCGCCGAGGCCATCGCCGCGGCCATGAACCAGAACGCCGCCTCGTGGCGCCACGCCCCCTCGGGCACCGCCATCGAGAAGACCGTCGTCCGCTGGCTCTGCAACCTCTTCGGCCTGCCCGCCGACAGCTTCGGCACCTTCGTGGCGGGGGGCTCCCTGGCCAACATCACGGGCCTGAAGCTGGCCATCAACCGCG
>DAOPJF010000375.1:0-3324 GCA_035399525.1 Candidatus Krumholzibacteriia bacterium
CAGGAAGATGGTGCCGCCCTCGGCCTGGCGGCAGAAGCCGTCGTGGTCGCGGTCCGCGCCCGTGAACGAGCCCCTCAGGTGGCCGAAGAGCTGGCTCTCGAGCAGGGTCTCGGGGATGGCGCCGCAGTTGATGGCGACGAAGGGCTTGTCGGCGCGGTCGCTGCCCTGGTGGATGGCCTGGGCGATGAGCTCCTTGCCGGTGCCGCTCTCGCCGGTGATCAGCACGGTGGCGGCCGACGCGGCGATCTTCTCGACCATCTTGTAGACCGAGCGCATGCGCGGGCTCTGGCCGATGATCTGCTTGCGGGTGCGGTTCTTCGTCAGCTCCTTCTTGAGCTGCGCGTTCTCGGTGCGGGCCTGGCGCAGCATCAGGGCGTTGCGGACGACCATCTTGATGTCGTCGTTCTTGCAGTGCTTCTGCAGGTAGCTGAACGCGCCGAGGTTCACCGCGTCGATGGCCGACTGCTCGCTGGCGTAGGCGGTCATGATGATGACCGGCATCGTCGGGTCCATGCCCTTGATGCCCTTCAGCAGCTGGATCCCGTCCATCTTGGGCATCTGGATGTCGGTCATGACCACGTCGACGGGCTTGCCCTCGAGCAGGCGCAGGGCCTCGGCGCCGCCGTTGGCCGTGGTCACGTCGTATCCTTCCTTCTGCAGGAGGATCGACAGGTACTGGCACATGGAATCTTCGTCGTCGACGACCAGGATCCTGCCCAAAGCCATGGAATGCTCCTTGAAGGTCGGGATGATTGCGTTGTGCAAGACCGGTATCGGCCCGGCGGGCGGGACCTTGAGGAGAGAAAGCCCGTGATCGCGGAATTTGCGGCGGCGGACGTCCGGCCCGCGGGGCCGGCCGTGCAATTCGCCCGTCAGACGAGGGCGGGCGCGCGCTCGGGCTCGGCCACCGCCGGCAGCGCCGGGGCCACGGCCGGGCGGGCCGGATCGGCCGGATCCTGGGGCCAGCGCACCCGGAAGACCGCGCCGCCGCCGGGGGCCTCGCCCGCCTGGACGCTGCCGCCGTGGGCCGCGGCGATGCGGGCGACGATGGACAGGCCCAGGCCGGTGCCGCCGTCCTTGGTGGTCTTGAAGGGGCGGAACAGGTCGTCGCGGATCTCGGGATCGATGCCCGGGCCGGTGTCCGACACCACCAGCTCGCAGGTCTCGCCGCCGTCGCGCAGGTTCAGGGCGATCTTCAGCTGGCCGTGGTAGTCCATGGCCTCGCAGGCGTTGATGGCCAGGTTCAGGGCCATCTGGGTCAGCTGCCCCGCGTCGGCGGTGACCAGCAGGTTCTCGGGGTACACGTCGCAGGTCACGCCCACGCGGCCGTTCTTGGCCACGATGTGCTGGCGGACCTGCAGCGTCAGCTCGTCGCGGAACTCCTGGGCCGGGAAGCGCCGGCGCGCGGCGGGCCGCATGCGGCTGTAGGCCAGGAAGTCGTTGATGATGGTGTTGACCCGCGCGCTCTCCTTGAGGACCAGCTCCAGCAGCTGCCGCTGGTAGCCCTCCAGCTCGAGGTCGCCGGCCAGGATCTCGACGCTGCCGCGGATGCTGGCCAGCGGGTTGCGGATCTCGTGGGCGATGCTCGCGGCCAGCTCGCCGACGGCGGCCAGCCGGTCGGCGTCGCGCACGCGCGCGGCCAGCTCCTTCTCGCGGGTCAGGTCGGCGAAGATGCCGATGGCGCCGCCGGGCCGCCCACCCTGGCCGGCCACGCGGTTGACCGACAGGCCCAGGGGCAGCTCCCGGCCGCGCCGGCGGACGGTGATCTCGGCACGGCTGAGCGGCGCGCCGCCCTGCACCACGGGCAGCACCGCGTCGGCCAGGGCCTCCAGGCCGCCGGCGGTGACCAGCCTGAGGTCGCGGCCCACGAGGTCGCCCTCGCCCAGGTCGAACACGCGGCAGCAGGCGGGGTTCGCCCGCAGCACGCGGCCCTCGGCATCGACGATCAACAGGCCGCTGCGGATGTTGTCCAGGATCGTGCGCACCTCGGCGCCGCCGTCGCCCGCGGGCACGGCGCGGCCGCGCGCGGCCAGGCGCCGGGCCAGGTCGCCCGCCACCAGGCCCGTCACCAGGAAGATGCCCATGTGCAGGCAGGTCACCAGCAGGGGCCAGCCCTGCAGGTAGTCCAGGCGCGAGTCGCGCCCCGCCGCCAGCCAGCCCAGGGCCAGGCCGAAGTGCCCGCCGCCGGTGAAGATGGCCGCCGTGGCCGCCACCGTCAGCGCGCCCCGCGGGCCGTGGTGCCGGGCCGCCAGCAGGATGGTCACGCAGAACATCAGGGGGAAGGCCGAGAAGGGGCCGCCGGTGAACTGCACCAGCAGGCCGATGCAGAGCGTGTCGGCCGCCAGCTGGGCCGCCGCCAGCGGCCGCGCCGGCGCGCCTGCGGCCTGCGCCGCCCAGGCCACCGCCAGGCTGGTGTACAGCAGGCCGAGCGTGCCGATCAGGCCGGGGCCGGCGATGCGCTCGGAGCCCAGGTAATGCACGAAGATGGCCGAGCCGGTCAGGAAGATGGCCAGCAGCCCCCGCCACAGCAGCAGGCGCGCATGGGGATCGGCGCCGTCACCCTCGCGGGTGCGGCGCCGATCCGGGCTGTCGTGCCCTCCCCCCGTCACCGCCTAGCCTCCGACGATGCTGGACATCTTGAACATGGGCAGGTACATGGCCACGAGCATCGAGCCCACCATGCCGCCCATCAGCACGATCATCAGGGGCTCGATGGCGGCGGTCAGGGCCTCGACCGCGGCGTCGACCTCGTCGTCGTAGAAGTCGGCGATCTTGGCCAGCATCTCGTCCAGGGCGCCGGTCTGCTCGCCGATGCCGATCATCTGCACCACCATGGGCGGGAACACGCCCGACTCCTTCAGGGGGCCGGAGATGGTGTCGCCCTGGCTGATGGACTTGCTGGTGGCCTCGATGGCCTGCTGGATGACCTTGTTGCCCGCGGTGCGCGAGGTGATCTCCAGGCCCTGCAGGATGGGCACGCCCGAGCCGATCAGGGTGCCGAGGGTGCGCGTGAAGCGGGCCACGCCGCTCTTGCGGACCACCTGGCCCAGGATCGGGATGCGCAACGAGGCCTTGTCCGTCAGCAGGCGGCCCTTGGCCGTGGCGCGGAAGCGCTTGAAGCCGAACCACAGGCCCAGCCCGCCGCCGCCGAGCATCCACCAGTAGGCGCGCAGGAAGTCCGACACGCCCATGACGATGCGCGTGGGCGCGGGCAGGGTGCCGCCAAAGTCGCTGAACATCTTGGCGAACACCGGGATCACGAACATCAGCATGAAGATGCAGGCGCCGCCGGCCACGGTCAGCACGATGATCGGGTAGGTCATC
>DAOPJF010000376.1:0-3310 GCA_035399525.1 Candidatus Krumholzibacteriia bacterium
CCGCCGGGCCGAGCGCCGCGCCGTGGCCCTGGCCGGTGTCGAGGCAGTCCCCGCGGGCGCCATCATCTACCTGAACCGGCTGAGCGACGCCCTGTTCGTCGCCGCCCGCGCCGCCAACGCGGCGGCCGGCCTGCCGGACGTGCCCTGGCGGAAGGACGCCTAGGTGGCGCCCTGGCCTTTTTTCCGGCGGGTTCCGGCGAATAAGCCCGACGACGGCGGGTATGTCCCTGCAGCCACGGACGGCGGCCCGGCCGCCGACCCGGACCAGGAACAGCGCCGCCGCGACCGCGCCGACATCGAGCGCGCCCTCGGCGGCGATCCGCGGGGGTTCGAGGACCTCATGAACCGCTATCGGCAGCGCGCGTATGCGGTGGCTCTCGGCCTGGCCGGCAGCCACGACGACGCCATGGACGCGGTCCAGAAGGCCTTCATCCGCATCCACCGCACCCTGGACCGGTTCCAGGTCGACCGGCCGTTCTTCCCGTGGCTGTACCGCATCGTCCGCAATGCCGCGCTGAACCAGCGGCGGGACGAGAAGCGGCACCAGGGCGACGTTCCCCTGGAGTGGGTGCGCCGCCCCGACGGAAGGCCCGACCCCCTGGCCGAGCGCGAGGCCGACGACCTGCGCGAGCGCCTGTGGACCGGGATCCAGGAACTGCCCCCGGAGATGCGCGAGGTCTTCCTGCTCTACCACTTCCAGGGGCTGAAGTACCGCGAGATCGCCGCCGCCTGCGGCATTCCCATCGGCACGGTGATGTCGCGGCTGCACGCCGCGCGGCGCCGGCTGCAGCAGGCGGCGGGACTGGAGGACGCATCGTGACCGTCGACCCCCGACCCGACGACGATGCCCTGCTTTCGGCGTACGTCGACGACGAGCTCGATCCCGCCGGGCGCGCCGCCGTCGAGGCCCGCCTGGCGCGGGACGAGGCGGCCCGCCGCGAGGTCGAGCGCCTGCGGCGCCTGAAGGACCTGACCGGCACCCTGCGCCTGAAGGAAGCCCCGCCCGAGGCGTGGGAGGACTTCTGGCACCGCACCTGGAACCGCGGCGAGCGCTCGCTGGGCGCCCTGCTGGCGGGCCTGGCGGCCCTGGTGCTGGCCGGCTGGGGCGCCACCGTGTTCCTGCGCGCCGTGCTCGCGGCGCCCGACCTGCCCGCGGTCGTCAAGGGCGCCATCGTCGTGGGCGCCGTGGGGCTGGGCATCCTGCTGGTCTCGATCGTGCGCGAGCGCCTGTACGTGCGGGCGCGCACGCGCTACAAGGACGTGGTCCGTTGAGCGGCCCGGGCGGGCCGGCGGAGGACGGCATGCTGATCACCACCACCGAGACCATCGCCGGCAAGCGCATCGTGCGCACCATCGGCCTGGTCCGCGGCAACACCATCCGCGCGCGCCACGTCGGCCACGACATCATGGCCGGCCTGAAGAACATCGTGGGCGGCGAGATCTCCGACTACACCAAGATGATCGCCGAGTGCCGCGAGGAGGCCCTCGACCGCATGGTCGCCCAGGCCGAGGCCAACGGCGCCAACGCCGTCGTCGGCGTGCGGTTCGCCACGTCCGAGATGATGGAGCACGCGGCGGAGCTGCTGGCGTACGGGACGGCGGTCGTGGTCGAGGACGACGGGCGGTAGCCCGGTTCGGGGTTCGGCGCTGGTGCATCTTCACACGGAGGCGGCCGGGCTTGGCAGGCTGTTGAAAAACTCCTCCCGGCGCGCGGCACGCCCTGCCGGACCGATCTCCGCGTTGCGATTCCTTGCCGTAGCTACGGCTACGGCGGCGGAACCGCGCCTTGATCTCGGCCCGGCAGGGCGCACCGGGCACCAGAATGAGTTCCTCAACAGCCTGCCAGCGCTTCGCGATGCACCCGGCCGCCTCCGTGTGAAGATGCACGCACTCCCGAAGCCCGAACCGCACCGCCCGTCGTCGAGGGTGAAGAGGCGTGGTGCTTCCCTGACCACCATCGCTCCGATTGTCCAACATGAGCGCTTTCTCCTTACACTCCTGAAGAGGTTGAGGCCACCGGTCCTCCTGTGTGCCGGCGGGCGGTGGCATCATCGACACGCACGGTCGCCGGGGTGCATCGCGCAGCGCTAAGCCCCGGCGACCGTGCGTGTCGATGATGGCGCCGCCCGACGCCGCACGAAAGAAAAAGGGCGCTCCCAACCGGAGCGCCCTTTATGCAACCAGCGGGAAGAGACCGCCGAACTAGTCCACCATCGAGATGGCGTCCTCGGGGCAGGCGTCGACGCAGGCTTCGCAGTCGATGCACTCGTCGGCGTTCTCCCAGGCATGGCCAGCGACCATCGAGATGACCTCGGTCGGGCAGGCGTCGACGCACTCTTCACAGGCCGAGCACTTGGTCTCGTCAACCTTGGCGGGCATGGCAGTATCCTCCTGAGGATGGGCACGGGAGCCGCGCGAAGGCGGCGAGGTTCGCGTGAACAATAGCGAATGAGCCGGATTTGTCAAATCGGGGCTGATTGTCAAATTCGGGATCAAAAGCGTTGCCGCGTAACGAGATGCAGGGGCGGATTCAACGCCTCCAAAGGCGCTCGAGGGCGGGTCCGGCGTCGCGGGCCAGCAGGGGCGGCACGCAGGCCGCCAGCAGCAGCGCGTCGCGCACCAGCAGCGACAGGCCCACGGCGTGGCCGCCGTCGGTGTCGAAGCAGCCGCACGAGATGTCCAGGCCCCGCGCCAGGGCCGAGGCGATGGCCGCGATGAACACCAGCGTCAGCCCGCCGGCCAGCAGTGCCGCGCCCCGGCGCAGCACGCCCAGCACCAGGGCCACGCCGACCACGGCCTCCAGCACCGGCAGCAGGTGGGCGAAGGGGTGCAGCAGCGCGTAGGGGACCAGGCGGTAGTGGTGCACGGCCTCGGCGAAGGCCTGGGGATGCAGCAGCTTGTCCCAGCACGCGGCCAGGAACACGGCGCCCACCGCCAGGCGGCACCCCAGGGCCAGCCAGCGCATCATGGCGTCTCCTGCCGCGGCGACAGCGGCCCGCCGGCGGCGCGCCAGGCCGCGATCCCGCCCTGCATGATGGTCACGTCGGTCCAGCCGCGGTCCAGCAGCCGGCCGGCCACGTTGCTCGCGGCGGTCAGGGCGCCGTCGCCGAAGACGATCAGCGGATCGTCCCGGGTCATGAAGTCGAAGACGTGCAGCAGGTCGTCGTCGAACGAGGCCTCGCGCACGGCGAAGGCGCCCGGCACGGTCTCGCCGCCGTCGTCCGGGCGCACGTCGACGAACAGGTGGTCGCCGGCATCGTACAGGGCCAGGGCCTGCTCGACGGTGACCAGCGGCGCGGCCAGCTGCAGC
>DAOPJF010000377.1:0-3266 GCA_035399525.1 Candidatus Krumholzibacteriia bacterium
CAAGGGCGTGTGCACCCGCGTCTACACCCAGACGCCCAAGAAGCCCAACTCGGCGCTGCGGAAGATCGCCCGCGTGCGGCTGACCAACGGCATCGAGGTGACCGCCTACATCCCGGGCGAGGGCCACAACCTGCAGGAGCACAGCATCGTGCTGGTCCGCGGCGGCCGCGTGAAGGACCTGCCGGGCGTCCGCTACCACATCGTGCGCGGCACCCAGGACGCCTCGGGCGTCGATGCCCGCCGCCAGGGCCGTTCGAAGTACGGCGCCAAGCGGCCCAAGAAGAAGTAGAAGGCCAACTTACGGCGTTCTGAGCAAGGTTTTCAGGCCGGCCGTGCCGGCCCATTCGGCGGAGAGCCCGCCCAGGAGAGAGAAGAGCAATGTCGCGACGCAGGTCCCCCGAGAAGCGTGGTATCGCCGCCGACCCCCGGTTCGGCGATCTGATGGTGACCAAGTTCATCAACTACTGCATGCGGGACGGGAAGCGCAGCGTCGCCGAGCGGGCTGTCTACGAGGCGTTTGACGCGATCAAGGACAAGACGGGCCAGGAGGGCATCGATGTCTTCCGGTCCGCCCTGAACAACGTCAAGCCCAGTGTCGAGGTCAAGTCCCGGCGCATCGGCGGTGCCACCTACCAGGTGCCCGTCGAGATCCGGGCTGAACGGCGGACCCAGCTGGCCATGCGCTGGCTGATCGGGTTCTCCCGCAGCCGTCCCGAGCACACCTTCGCGGAGCGCTTGGCGGCTGAGCTCATGATGGCGAGCAAGAACGACGGACCGTCTATCAAGAAGCGCGAAGACACTCACCGCATGGCTGAAGCGAACCGCGCGTTCGCCCACTGCCGCTGGTAAGGGTCCCTCTCGTTTTCGCCAGCAAGCGCTCGAATACGCGAACGGATCGCACAACGCAATAGCCTGAAATCGTCCCGGAACGGATTCCAGCGGGACTAGTGGCACCGGAGACGCACTGCCCTTGTGGCCCTGTGCGCGTTGTTTGTCTGGGTTTGATCGCCCGCCTTGCGGCCGGCCGTCCGACCCCCTGGAACTGGAGCAGTGGTGGCGCGCGAAGTCGCACTCGAGACGATCCGGAACATCGGGATCATGGCTCATATCGACGCCGGTAAGACGACGACGACTGAGCGTGTTCTCTATTATACCGGTCGCGTCCACCGCCCCGGCGACGTCGACGACGGCGCCACCCAGATGGACTACATGGAGCAGGAGCGCGAGCGCGGCATCACCATCACCTCCGCCGCCACCTTCTGCACCTGGAAGAACCACCAGATCAACATCATCGACACCCCGGGACACGTCGACTTCACCGCCGAGGTGGAGCGCAGCCTGCGGGTGCTGGACGGCGCGGTCGCGGTGTTCTGCGCCGTGGGCGGCGTCGAGCCCCAGTCCGAGACGGTCTGGCGCCAGGCCGACAAGTACGGCGTGCCGCGCATCGCGTTCATCAACAAGATGGACCGCCTGGGCGCCGACTTCGACGCCGCGGTGCGCAGCATGGTCGACCGCCTGGGCGCGCGGCCCCTGCCGCTGGCCATGCCCATCGGCGCCGAGGACGCCTTCCGCGGCGTCATCGACCTGCTGGAGATGAACGCCCGCGTCTACCACGACGACGACCTGGGCATGACCTTCGACGAGGTGGCGATCCCGGCCGAGCTGGCCGAGGCCGCCGCGCTGGCGCGGGCCTCGCTGATCGAGACCCTGGGCGAGGTGGACGAGGAGATCATGGAGCTCTTCGTCGCCGAGCAGGAGCCCAGCGTCGCGCAGCTGCAGGCCGCCATCCGGCGCGCCACCCTGGCCGGCCACCTGGTGCCGGTGCTCGCGGGCTCGGCCCTGCGCAACAAGGGCGTGCAGAAGCTGCTGGACGCGGTCGTGGCCTACCTGCCGTCGCCCCTGGACCGCCCGGCCATCCGCGGCGTGGACGAGTCGGGCGAGACGGGCGAGAGCCGCGCCCCGTCGGACGACGCGCCCTTCGCGGCCCTGGCCTTCAAGATCCTGGTGGACCCGTTCGCGGGCCGCCTGGCGTTCCTGCGCGTGTACAGCGGCGTGTTCGAGGCGGGCAAGGTCCTGCTGAACGCCAACACGGGCAAGAAGGAGCGCCTGCAGCGCCTGCTGCGCATGCACGCCAACAAGCGCGAGGACGTGACCGAGGCCCGCACCGGCGATATCCTCGCCGCCGTGGGCTTCAAGCAGATCCGCACCGGCGACACCCTGACGGCCATCGAGGCCCCGCTGCTGCTGGATCCGATGACCTTCGCCGACCCGGTCATCTACATGGCCATCGAGCCCAAGACCAAGGCCGACCAGGACAAGCTGGCCGACGCCCTGCAGGCCATGGCCGACGAGGACCCCTCGTTCCACGTGCGCAAGGACGCCGACAGCGGCCAGACGGTCATCTGGGGCATGGGCGAGCTGCACCTGGAGATCATCGTCGACCGCCTGCGCCGCGAGCACAAGGTCTCCTGCAACGTGGGCCGCCCGCAGGTGGCCTACCGCGAGACCGTGTCGCGCGAGGTCGTGTCGGCCGCCGAGTACTCCCGCGACGCCGGCGGCAGGACCAACTTCGCCCGCGTCGAGCTGAAGATCGGCCCGGGAGGCTACGGCACGGGCATCGTGTTCCACAACGCGGCCGGCGCCCTGAAGGTGCCCGCGGAGTTCGTGCCCTTCGTCGAGGATTCGGTCCGGCAGGCCTGCGACACGGGCGTGCTGGCGGGCTACCCCCTGGTGGACGTCGACGTCACGCTGACGAACGGCGCCTTCGAGGACGGGCAGTCCACCGAGATGGGCTTCCGCAACGCCGCGGTCAATGCCCTCTGGGACGGCGCCAAGGCCGCCGACCCGGTGCTGCTCGAGCCGGTCATGGCCGTCGAGGTCACCGTGCCGGCCGAGTTCATGGGGGACGTCACCGGCAGCATCAGCGCCCAGCGCGGCCGGGTCACCGGCATGGAGCCGCGCCGCGACGTCCAGGTCGTCCACGCCGAGGTGCCGCTGATCGAGATGTTCGGTTACGCCACCCGGCTCCGCTCGCAGACCCAGGGTCGGGGCGTGTTCAGCATGCAGTTGTCCCGGTACGACAGGGTGCCGGAAAAGATCGCCGCGAACATCACGCGGCTGTACGCAGGGGCGTAGGGCCCCGGGTTTTTCGAGGAGGTAGCCGCACATGGCGCGCGAGAAGTTTGAGAGGACCAAGGATCACGTCAACGTGGGCACGATCGGCCACGTCGACCACGGCAAGACGACGCTGACGGCCGCGATCACCG
>DAOPJF010000378.1:0-3253 GCA_035399525.1 Candidatus Krumholzibacteriia bacterium
GGCTGGCGCCGATGCGGCCGGCCAGGCCCACGGCCTTGTCCATCAGGGCCAGGGAGCGGTCCCACCGGCAGCCGATCTTGTGCAGCAGCGCCAGGTTGTTCAGCAGGTTGGCGACGCCGAGGTCGTGCCCGATGCGGCGGAAGGTGGCCAGGCCGTCGTTGAAGAACTCCTCGGCCTTCTCCAGGCGGCCCAGGCGCATGTGACAGATGCCCATGACGACCTGCAGGTGGGCGACCTCGGCGTGCTGGTCGGTCAGGGCCAGGACGGAGAAGGCACGCTTGGCCAACTGCAGGGCGTCCTGCAGGCGACCGCGATCGCGCAGGATGATGGCCTGCCGGGTCTGGAACACGGCGCGTTCGACGGCGACGACATCGCTGTCCTCGCCCGAGCGCTGGTCGATGCGGGAGAAGGCGCGCTCGAGCAGGACCTCGGCCTGGTCCTGGGCGCCGATCAGGAGATTCGCGTCGACGGACTTGCGCAGCACGCGCAGGGCCGCCGGGCGTTCCATGCGCGCGAGGGTCGCGTCGTCGCTGATGCGGCCGAAGTAGTCGAGGGCCGAGGAGAAGGCGGACGCGTGGAAGTGGAGGTCTCCCACCTCTTCGAGGCGCACCCAATCGACGGTCCCTGAGGTCCGTCCGTCACCGGGCTGGCCCGATTGCCGCTGTCCTTCGAAAAAGTCCCTCATCAACCGTATCCCTTGGCGAGTCAGTGGATCGGTTCTACCTGCTGCAACACCGTCCTCAGGGACCGCTGCGTCCCGGGGCGAACCCCGTTCAGCGCAGGATCACCAGGCAGTCCATCAACTTCAGGAACAGCTCGGCCCACGCCGAAGCCTCGACGCAGTTGGACGCGCCGAGCAGGTCTTTGGTCTGGCGGTAGCCAAGCGTGTCGCCGGCCGTGTCCGGGTCGCCCTCGTCGTCGTCCCCGCCGACGGTGCCGTCGGTGTTGACGATGAGGTCAGCCTGGTGCCGGTCTCCCCCGCCGTCCGGGCGCGCGATCGCCCCGGCCGGATCGGCCGCCACGGCGGTGCCATGCATGGCCAACGTCGCCAACAGCAGCGTCAGGACCACAAGAAGAACGGGAATGGACGTCCTCTTCATGACCTTACTCCTCGCGGATACACCCCGTCCGCATTCCCTGCGGCGCCCGCCGCGCCCCCATGATCGTTTGCCCCGGGGCGGCCGGGCGGCCCGATTCCATCCCTGTATGTAAGGGAACCAGGCCCACAAGTCAATGCCTGGTCCCGATCAGGCTTCCGGATCGGGCTGGGTCCGGAGGCCATACTTGGTGATCTTCTTGTAGAGATTGCTCCGCTGCATCCCGAGGGATTCGGCGGTCCGGCTTACATTATACAGGTTCTCACGCAATTTGTGCTGCAGAAATGCGCCTTCGCTGCGGGCCTTGAACTCCTGGAAATCGCGGCAGTGGAACAGGTCGTCCTGGGCCGCCGCGGCGGCCGGCGCCCCCGGCAGCAGGGGCAGGTCGGCGGGCCGGATGATCTCGTCCGGGGCCAGGATCAGCAGGCGTTCCACCAGGTTGCGCAGCTCGCGGACGTTCCCGGGCCAGCTGTGGGCCCGCAGCAGGGCCAGGGTTTCGGGCGCGTAACGCCGGGGCGTGGTCTTCAGGCGGCGGGCCAGGTCGGCCGTGAACGATTCCAGCAGCAGGTCGACGTCCCCCTCCCGCTCGCGCAGCGGCGGCAGGTGGATGGCCAGGACGTTCAGGCGGAAGAACAGGTCCTGCCGGAAGCCCGAATCGGGCGCGGCCAGGTCGCGGTTGGTGGCGGCGATGATGCGCACGTCCACCGAGCGGGTCTCGTGGCCGCCCACCCGCTGGAAGCGCCCCTCCTCCACCGCCTTGAGGACCTTGGCCTGGGCCTCCTCGGTCATGTCGCCGATCTCGTCCAGGAACAGGGTGCCGCCGTCCGCCTGCTCGAACTTGCCGATGCGCTGGCGGTCGGCCCCGGTGAAGCTGCCGCGCTCGTGGCCGAACAGCTCGCTCTCCACCAGGTCCTTGGGGATGGCGGCGCAGTTGACCTCGCCCAGCGGACGGTCGCGCCGGGCGCTGGCCCGGTGCAAGGCGGCCACCACCATGCCCTTGCCCGTGCCGTTCTCGCCGGTGATCAGCACCGTGCCCTCGGTGGGCCCGACCTTGTCGATGAACGACTGCACCTCGCGCATGCGGCGGCTCTGCCCCACCAGGGGCGAGCCGGGTCCGGCCTGCTCGGCCAGGAAGCGGCGGTCGACGACAGCCTTGTGGTGGCTCAGGCAGTTGGCGATGGTCACCAGCAGGCGCGAGCGTTCGAGCGGCTTCTCGAGGAAGTCGTAGGCGCCGGCCTTGACCGCCTCCACGGCGGTCTCGATGGTGCCGTGCCCCGAGATGACGATGACCGGCAGGGCGTGGCCCGCGGCCTTCAGCCGCTGCAGCACCTCGAAGCCGTCCATGCCGGGCATCTTGATGTCCAGCAGCATGGCGTCGGGTTGGCGCTTCTCGAGCTCGGCCAGGGCCTCGGCGCCGGTGGCGGCCTTGCGCACGGCGTAGCCTTCGTACACGAGGATCTGCTCGAGGGTCTCGCGGATGGCGGTTTCGTCGTCGACGATCAGGACCGTCTTCACGGGCTTTTCCTTGCGTCCGGGGGGTTTTCCGGGGACATTGTCGCGTCGTGTCCGTCTGACCTTGGCGGCCGCCGCGCCGGGTGTCAAGCCCGTTGCGCAAGGGCGGTCCGCCGCGTCCCGGGAGCCGTCGTGGCCGAGCAGAAACTCCTGATCCGATCGCTGGTTCCGTCGGCGTTCGCCGAACTCGCGGCCGCCGACGGGCAGCCCCGCTACCGGTCGGCCCAGCTGCGCTCGTGGGTCTTCGCGCAGGGCGCCTTCGCGTGGGAGCGCATGAGCAACCTGCCGGCCGCGTGGCGCGCCGAGCTGGCCGCACGCTGGGATCTCGCGGCTCTCGAGCCGCAGGAACGCCAGGTCTCGGCGGACGGCACGCGCAAGTTCCTGTTCCGGCTGCGCGACGGGCAGACGGTCGAGAGCGTGATCATCCCCATGTCCGGCCACGCCACGTTCTGCGTCAGCTCGCAGGTGGGTTGCGCCATGGCCTGCCGCTTCTGCGCCACCGCGCGCGGCGGCCTGGTGCGCGACCTCGAGCCCGGCGAGATCGTCGAGCAGGTGCAGCGCCTCGCGGCCGACCTCGAGGCCGAGCCCCTGCCCGACCCGGGCGACAAGGCCTTCAACGTGGTCTTCATGGGCATGGGTGAACC
>DAOPJF010000379.1:0-3250 GCA_035399525.1 Candidatus Krumholzibacteriia bacterium
CCAGAGCTGCACCCTGGCCGACATCCCCGGCCTGATCGAAGGCGCGGCCGAGGGCAAGGGCCTGGGGCACGAGTTCCTGCGCCACGTCGAGCGCACGCGGGCCCTGCTCTTGCTGGTCGACCCTTCGTACGAGCCGCCGCGGCGGGCCCTGGACGTCCTGCGGGGCGAGCTGGGCCGCTACGGCAACCGGCTGATCGACCTGCCCTTCGCCGTCGCGGTGACCAAGCGCGACGTGCTGTCGCCCGAGGCCGCCGACCTGGCCCTGGCCGAGGCCCGGGCGTGGGGGCAGGAGCACGGCGCCGAGGCGGTGCTGGCCATCTCGTCGGTGGCCGGGCTGGGGCTCGACGAACTGCGCCACCTGCTGCGCCGCCTCTACCGCTCCGGGTCGCCCGGCGGCGACGGCGGCGCCTGACCCGCCTCCCGGACGGGACGTCGCCTCGCATGACCCGCCCCGAGACCGCGCCCGCCGGCGTGCTGCGCCGCGGCGCGCCCGGCTGGCCCGAGCTGCTGGACCAGCTCCACGACACACCGCCATCCCTGCACACCGTGGGTGACGCCGCATTGCTGCTACGGCCTTGCCTGGCCATCGTGGGCACGCGCCGGGCCACGCCGCGCGGCCTGGCCGTCGCCCGCACCCTGGGCGCCCAACTCGCCGCGCGCGGCTGGACCGTCGTCAGCGGCCTGGCGCTGGGCATCGACGGCGCGGCGCATCGCGGCGCCCTGGACGCCGGCGGGCCCACCGTCGCGGTGATGGCCACCGGGCCGGACACCACCTACCCGCCCGCCCACCGGGGGTTGCGGCGCGAGATCGAGGCCGCCGGCTGCACCGTCACCGAGTGCGCGCCGGGCACGCCGCCGCTGCGCTACGCCTTCCCCCGGCGCAACCGCCTGATCGCCGGCCTCAGCCGCGCCGTGATCGTGGTCGAGGCGCCCCTGCGCAGCGGCGCCCTGCTGACGGCCCAGCTGGCCCTGGACGCCGACCGCGAGGTCTTCGCCGTGCCTGGGCCGGTCGACCTGGAGACCAGCCGCGGTTGCCACGGTCTGCTGCGCGAAGGCGCGCACCTGCTCGAGTCGGCCGCCGACGTCGACCGCGTGCTGGGGTTGCCGGGCCCGGCGCCCGATCCGGCGGCGGCATTCGGGCCGCCCCGGCCGGCGGCGGGTTCGGCGGCCCGGTGGATCCTCGACCGCCTCGACCTCGAAGGCACCCCGCGCGACGTCCTGTACGCGCGTTGGCCGGGCACCGACCCCGAGTGGAGCGAGGGGCTGCTGGCCCTCGAATTGGCCGGCCTGATCCGGAGGTTGCCCGGCGGCAGGCTCGCCCCTACACTCTGGCGCTGACCGCGCGGGGCAGGGGATCCCGCGCGCCGCCGGCGGCCGCCCTGCCGCCCTTGTCCCGGGAGCCGAATGACCTCGCCCGCCCGCCAGCGCCTGGACTACCTGCTGTTCCGCGGCCTCTACCTGGTGGCCGGAAGGCTGCCGCATGCCGCCCAGCTGGCGGTGGGCCGGGCCCTGGGCGCCTTCGTGTGGCACGTGGTGCGCTTCCGCCGCGCCGTGGTGCTGGACAACCTGCAGCACGCCTTCGGGGCCGAGCGGTCGCCGGACGAGATCCGCGCCCTCGCCGCCGCCTTCTACCGCAACCTGGGCATGACCCTCATGGAGTTCCTGGCCATGCCGCGGCTGGACCCGGCCTCGGTCACGCGCCTGGTGCGCATCGAGGGCGTCGAGCACCTGGAGGATCTGCGGCGGCGCGGGCGCGGGGCGTTGCTCGTCTCGGGCCACTTCGGCAACTGGGAGCTGATGGGCGCCCGCATCGCGGCCGAGGGCCAGCCCGTCAACTTCATCGTCAAGACCCAGCACAACGAGCGGGTCGACGCGCTGCAGAACGCCATCCGCCACCGCGTGGGCATCGGCACCATCCGCAGCGGCGCGAACATCAAGGACATGATCCGCGCGCTCCGGCGGCAGGAGTGGATCGGCATGCTCGCCGACCAGGACGCGCGCAGCGACGGCATCTTCTGCGACTTCCTGGGCCGGCCGGCATCGGTGTTCCGCGGCGCGGCGTACCTGGCCTGGAAGCTCGACTGCCCGCTGATCACCGGCTTCATCTACCGCGAACCGGACGGCACCCACGTGGTGCGCGTCGACCCGCCCGTCGAGCCCGATCGCAACCTCGACGAGGAGGAGGCCGTACGCCGCCTGACCGAGGTGCACGTCCGGCGGCTCGAGGCGGCCGTGCGCCGCGCGCCCGACCACTACTTCTGGCTGCACCGGCGCTGGAAGACGCGCCCGCCCGAGGCCCGGAACGAGCAGGAGACCGCATGATCGAGGTCCGCGACCTGGTGAAGAAATACGGCAGCCACCGCGCGGTCGACGGCGTCAGCTTCGACGTGGCCCGAGGCGAGCTGTTCGGCCTGCTGGGCCCCAACGGCGCCGGCAAGACCACCACCATCAGCGTGCTGGCCACGCTGCTGGCGGCCGACGGCGGCAAGGCCCGCATCGGCGGCCACGACGTGGCGGCCGAGCCCGCGGCGGTGCGGCGGCTGATCGGCGTGGTGCCCCAGGAGATCGCCCTCTACGGCGACCTCGGCGCCCGAGAGAACCTCGCGTTCTGGGGCCGCATCCACGGCCTGTCCGGCCACGCCCTGGCGGCGCGCGTCGACGAGCTGCTGGCCATGACCGGGCTGGCCGAGCACGGCCGCCAGAAGGTCGACACCTACAGCGGCGGCCAGAAGCGCCGGCTGAACCTGGCGGCTGGGCTTGTCCATTCGCCCGAGGTGCTCTTCCTGGACGAGCCCACCGTGGGCATCGACGCCCAGGCGCGCACGCGCATCCTCGAGATGATCCAGGAGCTGGCCGCCGGCGGCCTGACGGTCATCTACACCACGCACTACCTCGAGGAGGCCGAGCAGCTCTGCGACCGCATCGGCGTCATCGACCGCGGCCGCATGGTGGCCCTCGGCGACAAGGAGGAGCTCATCCGCCAGATCGGCGACGAGGACGCCATCCGCTGCGCCGTGCCCGGCGAGCACGCCGCCGCCTTCGCCGAGGCCGCCCTGGCCTGGCCCGGCGTGGTGCGCGTGGGCGAGCGCCGCGGCCTGGCCGAGCTGCGCACGCGCGACGCCGCGGCCGCGCTGCCGCGCGTGCAGGACTGGCTGCAGGGCCGCGGGCTGCCGCTGGCCCAGCTCGAGGTCGAGCGGCCCAACCTCGAGACGCTCTACCTGAGCCTCACCGGCCGCGGGCTCCGGGAGTA
>DAOPJF010000380.1:0-3249 GCA_035399525.1 Candidatus Krumholzibacteriia bacterium
GACTGCCCGAACGCTGACCGCCAGCCAGGGAGAGGCGCATGCTCGGCTCCAAGACCGTCCTCGTCGTGGGCACCGGCACCATCGGCGAGCCCCTGATCGGCCTGCTCTGCCACTACAAGGCGCAGCTGGGCATCGACGAGGTGCTGTTCCACAAGCGCACCCCGCTGCTGGTCGACCGCTCGAAGGTGCAGAACCTGCTGCGGCGCGGGGCCCGGCTGGTGTCGGACGCCGACCGCGTCGACGGCTTCGAGAAGCTGGGGCTCAGGGTCGACTTCACCACCGAGGAGGCCCTCGAGGGCGCCCGCGTGGTCATCGACTGCACGCCGTCGGGCAACGACATCAAGTCCAGGTGGTACGAGCAGTACGAGTCGAACACCGACCTGTTCATCGCCCAGGGCAGCGAGTTCGGATTCGGCCGTCAGTACGCGCGCGGCATCAACGACGAGGTGCTCGAGCACGGCCACGACAAGTACCTGCAGGTGGTCAGCTGCAACACGCACAACCTGGCGGCCATCATCCGCATCCTGGGCCTGGCGGACGAGGGCCCGGGCAACCTGGTCGAGGGCCGTTTCGTGGTCATGCGCCGGTCGAACGACATCAGCCAGGACTCGGGCTTCGTGCCCAGCCCGCAGGTGGGCCCCCACAGGATCGAGCGCTTCGGCACGCACCATGCGCGCGACGCCTGGCACCTGTTCAGCACCAAGGGCGAGGACTACGACCTGAACCTGTTCAGCTCGGCGATGCGCCTGAACTCGCAGCTGATGCACGTGGTGCACTTCCACCTGAAGGTGCGCCGGCCCGTCACGCGCGACGAGCTGCTGGCCCGGCTGGCGGCCGACGACCGCATCGCCGTCACCTACAAGACGACGGCCAACAGCATCTTCTCGTTCGGCCGGGACCACGGCTTCTGCGGGCGTATCCTCAACCAGTCGGTCATCCCCGTCGACACGCTGCACGTGGGGGCGGGCGGCACCGAGATCACCGGCTGCAGCTACACGCCCCAGGACGGCAACAGCCTGCTGAGCACCGTGGCGGCCGCCGTGTGGGCGCTGTACCCGGAGACCTACGACAAGATCGTGCAGTGCCTGCGGCCGTACTTCTTCCAGGAAGTCTGACCGCGGCCGGGAGCGAAGCGGAAGGGCCCCGGCGCCATGGCGCCGGGGCCCTTGTTCGTCCCTGTCGCGCGGCGCCGCTAGGGGCGCGCTTCGCGGGCGGCGACCTCGGCTTCGAGCGCCGTCGCGGTGGCGCGCAGCGGGAAATCGTCGTCGGCCTTGGCCAGGGCCCAGGTCAGCTGGTCGACGGTGTGGCGGGCCTCGGTCAGGCGGCCCTCGTCGAGGTAGCAGCGGGCCGCCACCGCCAGCACCGGCAGCGTGCGCGGGTTCGCCTCGAGGATGGGCTCGGCCACGGCCAGGGCGTCGGCGGGCCGGCCACTGCGGTCGAGCGCCGCCGCGAGGCGGTAGCGCTCGAACCACGTCTCGTGGGGCGGGCGGACGCCGTCGACCAGGTCGACCACGCGGCGCCACAGGCGGGCCGAGGTCGCGGGGTCGTCGGCGACATCCGCCACCAGGGCGTCGAACTGACGGTCGGCGTAGTCGATCTCCAGCCGCGTCTCCGGCGAGCGCGCGTACGATTCGCTGCCGCGCCACTGGGCCAGGCACGAGTCGATGACGGCCTGCCCCTCCTCGACGCGGCCCTGGTAGGTCAGGCGCATGGCGCGGTAGAAGCCGCTGGTGGCGTCGTCGGGATAACGGGAGACGAACTCGGCGGTCACCTGCGCGAGGGCGTCCTCGAGGCCGTTGACGACGTAGGCGCTGACCAGCTCGCGATCCACCCGCTTCTCGATCTCGGTGCCGGCCACCAGTCCCCGCACCTTCTCGAGGATCTCGCGACCCGAACGGATCTGCCCGCGGGCCAGGTACGTCTTGCCCAGGTTGATCCACGAGTGGTAGAAGTCCGGCTGCATGGCCACCGAGGTGCGGAACTCCTGCTCGGCCTCCTCGTAGCGCCCGATCCCCATCAGCACCTCGCCCAGCGAGTCGTGGGGGTTGGCCATGTCCGGCGCGAGGAAGGCGTACTTCTGCATGGATTCGATGGCCTTGTCGTAGTTGCCGCGGCGCAGCTCGAGGTAGCCCAGCATGTTGTAGCTGTTGGCGTAGTTGGGATCGACCTCGAGGATGCGCCGCCAGGCCTTCTCCTGGGCGTCGAGGTCGGTGCCCTTGGAGGCCTCGAAGGCCTGGGCCTCGAGCACGTGGACATTGTCGGGCATCTCGTTCGACAGGCGGGCCAGCAGGGAGTCGCGCGCGGCGAAGGCCTGCGAGCGCAGGAACATCCCCAGGCGGAGCTCGGCGAGCATGCGCCGGTTGTCGTCGCCGATCCGGCGCGTGAGGCTGTCGGCGCGGGCCAGTTCGCCCTTGAACTCGGCGGTCCGGCCCAGGCGGGCCAGCGCCAGGGCCCGCGAGATGGACGCCTCGGCCAGGGACGGGTCCAGCGTGAGCGCCTGGTCCAGCTTGCCCAGGCCCTCGGTCAGACGAAAGGCATTCACGTCCTCGGTGCCTTCGGCACACAGGCGCGAGGCCTCGGGATCCGCCGAGACGACGCCGCGGGCGCCTTCGCCGCCCGTCAACGCGATGCCCAGGCCGATCAGCGCCAACGCCCCGACCAGGCCTCCGATCATCCACTTCACGTCCATGCCTCCCGGCGCCGCCGCTGGACGCCCTGGCCCGCCGCCGGGCCGTCCGGTTCCATCGTCCTTCGTACGCTGCCCGGGCCGGCGGGTTGCGCCGGCCGGCAGGAATCCTACCGCCCGCCGACCCCGCTGAGGGCCTGGCCCGCCCGGGCCGCGACCCGGACCGAGACCATGGTGATGTCGTCGTCGGCGTCCTTGCGGCCGCTGAAGTCGCGCAGGCGCCGGTGGATCTCCTCGAACAGGTCGGCGGCCGGCCGCTCGCGCTCCTGGCGCAGCAGGTCGTTCAGCCGGTCCTCGCCGAAGTCCTCCTCGCCGTCCGGGCCCTTGGTCTCGGTCAGCCCGTCGGTGTACATGAACAGCAGGTCGCCGGGCCCCAGGATCACGGTGCCCTCGTCGTAGGTGCCGAAGTCGAAGGCGCCCAGGGGCAGGCCGCCCTTGTCCAGCAGCTCGACGCGGCCGTCGGCGCGCATCAGCACCGGGGCGTTGTGGCCGCCCGAGCTGTAGCGCAGCTCGCGGCTCGCGGGGTCGTACAGGGCCAGGAACAGCGTGGCGAAGTGCTGCGG
>DAOPJF010000381.1:0-3229 GCA_035399525.1 Candidatus Krumholzibacteriia bacterium
TCTTGCGCACCAGTTCCTGCATGCCGCTGCTCTCGAGCTGGAAGATGCCGACGGTGCGGCCCTGCTGCAGCAGCTGGTAGGTCGCGGGGTCGTCGGTGGGGATCTCGTCGGCCTTCAGGCGGGTGCCGGTGGTCTCGGCGATGAGGTCGAGCGCCTTGTCGATGACCGTCAGGGTGCGCAGGCCCAGGAAGTCCATCTTGAGCAGGCCGAGGGCCTCGCTCATCTTCATGTCGAACTGGACGGTGATGTCGCCCTTGGTCGACTTGTAGAGCGGCGCGTGCTCGATCAGCGGGCTGGGCGTGATCAGCACGCCGGCGGCGTGGATGCCCGTGTTGCGGTTCAGGCCCTCGAGCACCAGCGCGTTCTGCAGCAGCTTGGCGTGCAGCTCGCTCTCCTGCGCCACCTCCTTCAGGCCCGGCGCCTCGTCGATGGCCGCCTGCAGGGTGATGCCCACCTCCTCGGGCACCAGGGCGCTGATGCGGTTGCTCTCGGCGAAGGGGAACTCGAGCACCCGCGCCACGTCCTTCAGCACGGCCTTGGCCGCCATGGTGCCGAAGGTGATGATCTGCGACACGTTCTCGCGCCCGTACTTGCGCGCCACGTACTCGATGACCTCGCCGCGCTTCTCGAAGCAGAAGTCGACGTCGATGTCGGGCATCGAGATGCGCTCGGGGTTCAGGAAGCGCTCGAACAGCAGCTTGTGCCGGATGGGGTCGATGTCCGTGATGCCGATGGCGTAGCACACCAGGCTGCCGGCGGCCGAGCCGCGGCCCGGGCCCACGGGGATGTCCATGCGCCGCGCCGCGTCGATGAAGTCCCACACGATCAGGAAGTAGCCGGCGTAGCCCGTCTGGCGGATGACGCCCAACTCGTACTCCAGGCGCTCCTCGAGCTCGGGCGTGATGCTGGCGTAGCGCCTGTGCAGCCCCTCGCGCGCCAGGTGCGCCAGGTAGTCGTCGGGCTCGCTGAACCCGTCGGGCAGCGGGAACTTCGGCAGCAGCAGCTTCCCCAGCTCCAGCTCGAAGTCGACCATGTCGGCGATGCGCAGCGTGTTCTCGACGGCCTCGGGCCAGTCGTGGAACAGGGTGAGCATCTCCTGGGTGGACTTGAAGTACACCTCAGGCGTGTTGCTGCGCCAGCGGCCCGGGTCGTTCAGGGTCTTGCCGGTCTGCAGCGCCATGAGGATGTCGTGGGCCTCGTGGTGCTTCTTCTCCAGGAAGTGGCAGTCGTTGGTGGCGACGATGCCGCAGCCCACCTGCCTGGCGATGGCCGGCACCTCGCGGCGGATGAGCGCCTCCTCCTCGATGCCGTGGTTCTGGATCTCGAGGAAGTAGTGGTCCCTGCCCAGCACCTCGGCGTAGTGCGAGGCCGCCTCGAGCGCGCCCTTGAGATTGCCCTGGCGGATGTGCCAGTTGGGCTCGCCGCTCATGCAGGCCGACAGGCCGATGATGCCCTCGCGGTGGCGGTCGAGCAGCTCGCGGTCGATGCGCGGGCGGTAGTAGAAGCCCTCGAGGAAGCCCAGCGAGCTCAGGTGCACCAGGTTGCGGTACCCGGTCCCGTTCTTCGCCAGCAGCACCATGTGGTACGAGCGGTTCGACGGGTCGGCGACGCGGCTGTGGCGGTCGGCGGTGACGTAGGCCTCCATGCCGACGATGGGCTTGATCTTCTCCTTGCGGCAGGCCTGGTAGAACTCGACGGCCCCGAACATGTTGCCGTGGTCGGTGAGCGCAAGCGCCGGCTGGCCGTACTCGGCCGCCCGCTTCGCCATGGCCTTGGTCTTCATGGCGCCGTCGAGCAGCGAGTAGTCCGAGTGGTTGTGCAGGTGGACGAAGGTGCTCTCGGCCATGGTCCTGGTCGCTGGGGTTGAGGTGCCCGTCGCCGGTGAACAGCGGTTTTCCGGAGGCTCGCCCCGGATCAGGCGGCCAAGGTACCAGACACCGGTCGCGGAAACAACCGGCCCGCGGCCGCTCCTAGCGAACCTCCACCGAAACCCGGCGTACGGCCCGGTTGCCGGCCTCGTCGGCCGCCTCCAGGCGCAGCTCGTGCCTTCCGGGGGCCGTGCCGTCGGGCACGGTCACCAGCACGCGGTCGCGCACCAGGTCGGGCTCGACGATCAGCGGCGCCCCGTCCAGGGCGGCCGCGATGGTGCCGGCGTCGACCCCCGTCCCCCGGTCCACCACCGCCACCGGCAGGGTGACGAACCGCGGCAGGGTCACCCCGGGGATGGTCGACGGCTCGGCGGCCGTCACCTGCAGCGCCGCCGGGTCGATCCAGGGCGCCGAGCGGTCGCGGAAGGCCGCGTGCAGGCCGCGCTCGCCGGCCTCGTACCACGGGGCGCCGCCGTCCTGGTGCAGCGGGCCGACGGGCTTCCAGCGGGTGCGGTCCCAGCGGAAGATCCAGAGATCGGAGTCGGCGGGCGCCCCCGGCGCCTCCTGGTGCAGCCGGCCGTCGACGGGCCAGTCGGCCGCCAGGAGGTATTGGCCCCAGTAGGGGCCTTCCAGCTCGGGCGCCGGGCGCCGGGTGGTGTCTGTCGCGCTCGACCAGGGCACGATCCACAGGTCGGCGGGCGCCAGCAGCGGGGCGGGCGCCGCCGGGTCGCGGGGATCGAGTTGCCGCACCGCGCCACCCTCAGGTTCGCCCTGGCGGAAGAACGGCGTCAGCCGGTTGCCTGCGGCATCGACCAGGCCGGCTGCCACGGGCGCCCAGCCCGCGCCGCCCAGCGCCACGGCGCCGTCGGCCGCGGGCGCGCCCACCACCAGGGGCACGGTGACGGTGCTGCGGTTGCCGGCCATGTCCGAGGCCTCGAGGCGCAGCTCGTGGGCGCCGGGAGCCAGGCCCGCGCCGCCGGCGCCCCGGTGCCAGGCGCCGCCCTCGCGGCCGGGCACCCGCACGCCATCCCGCCGGAACAGCCAGTGCTCGCGCAGCACCGACCGGCCGTCGGCGTCGACGATGTCGCACCACTCCAGGCGCAGCTCGTTGTTCTGGTCGAAGGCGAAGGCCTCGTTGCGGCAGCGGTAGACGCGTGCGCCGTCGAGATACACCTCGATGAGCGAGGGCTCGAGCACGTGGCCGCGGATGTCGCCCTGGTCGGTGATGCGCGCGCTGAAGGCCACCGGCCCGGCGATCGCCAGGGACGGCAGCACCGCGGGCAGCGGGCCGTCGGCGCGCACGGCCACCGCCACGGGCACGCCCGCTGCCGGCAGGGCCGCGGCGTGGGCCGTCAGCGCGG
>DAOPJF010000382.1:0-3212 GCA_035399525.1 Candidatus Krumholzibacteriia bacterium
GAAGAACGACGGACTGATCCCCGACCTGGGCCGTGCGCCCCTGCCCGAGCGCAAGCCCTCGTGGCTGCGCATGAAGCGCCAGGGCGGCCAGGACTACAACGAGGTCAAGCAGCTGCTGCGCAGCTCGGCGCTGCACACCGTGTGCGAGAGCGCCAACTGCCCCAACCGCGGCGAGTGCTTCGGCAGCCGCACGGCCACGTTCCTGCTGATGGGCGACGTGTGCACGCGGCACTGCACGTTCTGCAACATCCCGGGCGGACGCGTGGGCGCGCTGGACGCCGGCGAGCCGCGCCGCGTGGCCGAGGCCGTGGCGACCCTGGGCCTGAAGTTCGCCGTCTGCACGTCGGTCAACCGCGACGACCTGCCCGACGGCGGGGCGGAGCATTTCGCCGAGACCATCCGGCAGATCCGCGCCCTGAACCCGGGATGCGGCGTCGAGGTGCTGATCCCCGACTTCATGGGCGACCGGGCGGCCCTCGAGGTCGTGCTGCGCGAGGCGCCCGAGGTGCTGAACCACAACCTCGAGACCGTGCCGCGGCTGTACCCGATGCTGCGCACCGGCGCCGACTACCGCCGTTCCCTGGCGGTGCTGCGAGCGTCGCGCGACTGGGCGGACGCGCACGGCGGTGTCATCAAGGTCAAGACCGGCATCATGCTGGGTGTGGGCGAGACGGGCGAGCAGGTGGTCGAGCTGATGCAGGACGCCGTGGCCGCGGGCGTGCAGATCATGACGATCGGCCAGTACCTGCAGCCCAGCCACCGGCACCATCCCGTGCGCCGGTACGTCGAGCCCGCCGAGTTCGACCGCCTGGCGGCGATCGGGCGCGAGCTGGGCATCGACTGGGTCGAGGCGGGGCCGATGGTGCGCTCGAGCTACCACGCCCGCGAGCAGTCCGAGACCCTGGCCGCGGGCTCGCCGTCGACGCCCGCCGATCCCGCCCTTTGACCGCGCCGCGGGCACCGCTCGCGGCCGCCGCGCTGGCCAGCGCGGCGCTCGCCGTCGCGGTGACCGTGGGCATGCTGCTGCTGTACCATGCCGCCGAGCGGCGCCTGGACCAGGCGCTGGGCCAGCGGCTGGCCGCGGTGGCCGGCGTGCTGGCCGAGAGCACCTCCGCCGACAGCGTGCGCGCCCTCGCCTGGGACATCGGCGGCTGGGCCTGGGCCGACAGCACGGCCGCCCTCTGGACGCGGGTCGCCCGCCGCTCGGACCTGGCCGAGATCGCCCTCATCACCCCCGAGGGCACGGTGCTGGTCTCCACCGCCCACAACGTCGAAGCCGGCGAGCCCGACGACTTCTGGGCCCTGGACGAGAAGGCCGTGACGGCGGCCGGTGCGTCGCTGGCGCCGGTGGTCGTCCCCACGCGCAGGGTTGGAGGCGTGCACCAGGCTTCCGTCCATGCGCCGATTGTCGTGGATGACCCCGCGGTGGGGGCACCCTACACCGAGGCCGTCATCACCGTCCGCGCGCGGCCGGACTTCTTCAGCACCCTGGTGACCCTGCGCTCGGGCGCGGTCGCGCTGGTCGCGCTCGTGCTGGGCGTTCTGGTGCTGGTGGTGCTGGTGCTCTACCGGCTGCAGGTGTCGGTGCAGCGCGCGCGGGCGCAACTGGCGCGCCAGGAGACCCTGGCGGCCATGGGCCGGATGACCGCGGGCATCGCCCACGAGATCCGCAACCCGCTGGGCATCATCCGCGGCGCGGGTCAGCACCTGCAGCGCGTGCTGGCCGAGGCGGGCATCGAGGACGAGGTGGCCGACTACATCCCCGGCGAGGTCGACCGCCTCGACCGCATCCTGACCGGCTACCTGGCCTTCGGCCGCGACGCCGAGGCCGAGGCCGAGGACTTCGCCCTGGCGACGGTGCTGCGGCGGGGCGTGGCCCTGGTGGAGCGCGAGCTGGCCGAGGCGCAGGTGACCGCCGCCATCGGCGACCGCAGCGGCGGCGCCGCGGTGCACGGCGATCCGCGCCGGGTGCAGCAGGTGCTGCTGAACCTGCTGCTGAACGCCCGCGACGCCATGCCCGGCGGCGGCGCCGTGACACTGGACGCGGTGCGCGACGGCGGGCAGGTGGTCGTCACGGTGGCCGACGAGGGCACGGGCCTGGGCGCGCGGCCCGAGCAGTGCTTCGAACCGTTCTGGACGAGCAAGGAGAAGGGCGGCGGACTGGGCCTGTCCCTGTCGCGCCGCATCATCGAGGACATGGGCGGCACGCTCACCCTGCGTGACCGCACCGACCGGCGGGGGGCGGTGGCCGAGGTGCGGCTGCCCGCGGTCCCGGGGGGTGCCTGACGTGGCCAGGATCCTGGTAGTCGACGACGAGAAGAAGATGGTGACGCTGCTGGTGGGCGCCCTGCAGCACCGCGGCCACCAGGCCGTGGGCGTGCACGCAGGGCAGGACGCCCTCGACCTGGTGGGCCGCGAGGACTTCGACGTGGTGCTGACGGACCTGCGCATGGAGCCGGTGGACGGCATGGCGGTGCTGCAGGGCGTCCGCGCCAGGTCGGCCGACACGCAGGTCATCGTGCTGACGGCCTACGGCGCGGTGGAGACCGCGGTCGCCGCGCTGCAGGCGGGCGCCTTCCAGTACCTGACCAAGCCGTTCAACTTCAACGAGGTCGTGCACGTGGTCGAGCAGGCCGCCGAGACGCGCGCCCTCGCCGCGCAGAACCGCGGCTTCCGCAAGGCCGCCGGTGCGGGCCAGCCGCGAGGGCTGCTGGGCGGCTCGGAGGCGGCGCGCTCGTTGCGCACCCTGATCGCCCGCGTGGCGCCGTCCGACGCGACGGTGCTCGTCCGCGGCGAGAGCGGCTCGGGCAAGGAGGTCGTCGCGCGCGCCATCCACGCCGCCAGCGGCCGCGCCGATGCGCCCTTCGTGGCGGTCAACTGCGCGGCCATCGCCGAGACGCTGCTCGAGAGCGAGCTGTTCGGCTACCGCAAGGGCGCCTTCACCGGCGCGGACAGCGATCGCGAGGGCCTGTTCGAGGCGGCGCGCGGGGGCACGCTGTTCCTGGACGAGATCGGCGAGGCGGGCGCGGGCGTGCAGGCCAAGCTGCTGCGCGTGCTCGAGGAGAAGCGCATCAACCGCGTGGGCGATCCCATCGAGCGCGACGTGGACGTGCGCATCATCGCCGCGACCAACCGTCCGCTCGAGGATGCCATCGCCGCGCGCGCCTTCCGCGAGGACCTGTACTTCCGGCTGCTGGTGTTCCCGGTGGACG
>DAOPJF010000383.1:0-3205 GCA_035399525.1 Candidatus Krumholzibacteriia bacterium
GGGCATCGTGGTGAACAACGGCATCGTGCTGGTGGACCGCATCAACCAGCTGCGCCGGACCGGGCAGCCGCTGGACGTGGCCATCGCCCGCGCGGGCGCCGAGCGGCTGCGGCCCATCCTGATGACCACCGCGACGACCGTGCTGGGCCTGCTGCCCATGGCCCTGGGCCTGGGCGAGGGCGCCGAGCTCAGGGCGCCGCTGGCGGTCACGGTGATCGCCGGCCTGGTGCTGGCGACGGTGCTGACGCTGGTCGTGGTGCCGGTCATCTACAGCCTGCTCAGCGGGCGCGAGCCGGCGGTCGCCCCGGCGGCGTCGCGCGTGGCGCCCGCGGCGGTGCCGGCCGCGGCCGCGGCGGAAAGGACGCGCTGACATGCACGGCCTGACCATCCTGTCGCTGCGCCGCCCGGTGACCCTGGCCATGGCCCTGGCCACGGTCGTGCTGCTGGGCGTGGTGTCGATCCTGAAGCTGCCGCTGGATTTCCTGCCGCGGGTCGAGTTCCCGTTCATCGCGGTCTACATCCCGTACCAGGGCGGCATCCCCTCGGAGAACGAGCGCGAGATCGTGCGCCCCATCGAGGAGATCCTGGCCACGCTGGGCGGCGTGCGCGAGATCCGCAGCTTCAGCGACGCCGACGAGATGCAGGTGGGCGTGACCTTCGACTGGGGCCGCGACGTGAACCTGCTGCGCATGGAGGTCAAGGAGAAGATCGACCAGATCCGCGGCCGGCTGCCCAAGGACATCCCGCAGATCTACCTGCTGACGTTCAACACCAGCGACATCCCGGTCATCGAGGGCCGCATCTCGGCCAAGGGGCGGGACCTGTCCGAGAGCTGGGACCTGATCGACCAGAAGATCATCGCGCCGCTGTCGCGGATCCCGGGCGTGGGGCGCGTGAACATCGACGGCGTGCTGCCCACCCAGGCGTCGGTGTACCTGAGGCTCGACCGCATCATGGAACACGACGTGGACGTGGGCGGGCTGTTCCGGACGCTCGAGGCGGCCAACGTCGAGCTGACGGTCGGGCGCGTGACCGACCGCGGCCTGCGCTACGACCTGCGCACGGTCAGCGGCCTGGCCGGGGCCGAGGACCTGCGCGAGCTGCCCATCGACGAGCGCGGCCTGCGCCTGGGCGACGTGGCCGAGGTCATCTACGGGGCGCCCGCCCTCAGCTACGGGCGCATCCTGAACCGCGAGCCCGCCGTCGCGTTCTGGGTGCAGAAGGCCTCGGGCTACAACACGGTCGAGGTGTGCCGCGCGGTGGAGGCCGAGCTGGCGCGGATCAACAACGATCCCGCCCTGGCCGGCATCAACAGCTTCGCGTTCTTCAACCAGGCCGACCAGATCACCGACTCGCTGAAGAGCCTGCTGGAGGGCGGACTGTTCGGATCGGTGCTGGCCGTGGCCATCCTGTACCTGTTCCTGCGCCGCGTGGGCATGACGCTGGTGGTGTCCATCGCCATTCCGGTGTCGATCCTCGGCACCTGCGTGTTCGTGTTCCTGACCGGCCGCAGCCTGAACGTGCTGACCATGATGGGCCTGATGCTGGGCGTGGGCATGCTGGTGGACAACGCCGTGGTGGTGCTCGAGTCGATCCACCGCCGGCAGCGGCGGGGCGCCGGGCCGGTGGCCGCGGCGGCGCGGGGGACGCGCGAGGTGGGCAAGGCCATCACCGCCTCGACCCTGACCACGGTCATCGTGTTCGCACCGGTCATCGTCACGCGCAGCGACGAGATGGCGGTCTGGCTGGGCGAAGTGGGCGTGACCATCTCGGTGACGCTGCTGCTGTCGCTGCTGGTCAGCCTGACGGTGATCCCGGCGCTGTCGGTGAAGCTGGGCCGCGGCGGCGAGTCGGGCGCGGATCCGCGCTGGCTGACCGGGCTGCGGGACCGCTACGTGCGCATGCTGTCCTGGACCGCCCTGCGCCACCCGGTGCTGACCGCGCTGGTCATCGTGCCGGTGGTGCTGGCGTTGACGGTGGCGGCCATGCAGGTGACGAAGTTCAAGCCGGATCCCGGCGGCGACGGGGGACTGCGCCGCGAGAACCTGCGCCTGTCCTTCGACTACACCGGCCCGGTGGACAAGGACACCTCCGAGGCCATGGTCACCCGCGCCACCGAGTACCTCGAGACGCGGCGCGAGGACCTGGGGCTGAGGGACATCTACGCCTTCTACTCGGCCGACTCCGGGGGCATCAGCCTGTTCTTCGCCGACGGGGTGGTGTCGGAGGACTTCTACAAGCGCGTGCGCGACGACCTGCGCGAACACCTGCCGGTGCAGGCGGGGCTGCGCTACCGCTTCGGCGGCGACGACGGCAGCGAGACGGGAGCCAAGACCTTCTCGGTGACCATCTCGGGCGAGGAGACGGAGTTCCTGCAGGAGTACGCCGACGAGGCCAAGCGCCGCCTGGCCCTGGTCGAGGGCGTGGGCGACCTGGTCAGCGACAGCGACCGGGGCAAGTCGGAGATCCGCGTGCAGGTCGACCCCGACCTGGCGGGCCGCTTCGGCATCGCGCCGGCCACCGTGTCCCAGGTGCTGGGGCTGACCTACCGCGGCGTGCAACTGCCGCGGCTGCGCACCGGCGACAAGGAGATCGACATGGTGGTCTCGCTGCTGCCGGAGGACCGCGAGTCCATCGAGAACCTGGCCCTGCTGACCGTGGGCGGGGCCGGCGGGCAGCCCGTGTCCCTGGCCCAGGTGGCCGACTTCCGCTTCGGCCGCAGCCCCGAGCGCATCATGCGCACCGACCAGCGCACCGGCGTGACCATCACCGGCAGCTGGGACGGCGAGCGCCTGGACGACGCCCTGGCCAAGGTGCGGCCCATCATGGACGGGCTGGACCTGCCCCTGGGCTACGCCTGGAACTTCGGCTCCGAGATCGAGCGGGCGCGCCGCCAGCAGTCGGAGATGGGGCTGAACATGCTGCTGGCCCTGGCCTGCGTGTTCTTCGTCATGGCCAGCCTGTTCGAGTCGCTGCTCTACCCGCTGGTGGTCATGGGCACGGTGCCCTTCGCCTCGCTGGGCGTGTTCTGGCTGATGATGGCCACCGGGACGCCCTTCAACATCATGGCGATGATCGGCATGGTCATCCTCATCGGCATCGTGGTGAACAACGGCATCGTGCTGGTGGACCACCTGAACAACCTGCGGCGGGCGGGTTGGGCGCTGGACGAGGCCATCCTCGACGGCTGCGCCGACCGGCTGCG
>DAOPJF010000384.1:0-3196 GCA_035399525.1 Candidatus Krumholzibacteriia bacterium
TACCCGCTGACGCTTGACAGCGCAGCCCAGAACACCGCCTACACTGGGCAAACCGTCGCGTGGCGCTTTGCCGACCTGCTGGGGGTGTCGAACCTGCTGGCCTGCCTGGGCCTGGGCATGACCATGGTGAACCTGGCGCCGACCAAGGAGGAGATCGGCCACCGCGTGTTCGCCAACTTCGAGCCCGCGGTGCTGGCGGTGTTCTTCACCCTGGCGGGGGCCGAGCTCGACTTCGGCTTCCTGAAGGCCGGATGGCTGCTGGTGGCGGTCGTGGTGGCCGCGCGGGCGGCCGGCAAGATCGGCGCGGCGTGGGGGGCCATGCGCCTGGCGGGCGCGCCGCCGGGCGTGCGGCGCTGGCTGGGTCCGGCCCTGCTGCCGCAGGCGGGCGTGGCGGTGGGCCTGTTGCTGGACCTGCGCGAGGATGCGCGCTTCGCCGGGATGGGCGCCCTGGTGCTGGCGGTGGGCGTGACCGCCGTCGCGGTGAACGAGATCATCGGCCCGCTGGCGACCCGGCTGGGGCTCGCGCGCTCGGGGAACCTGGGCCAGGACCGGGCGCGGCTCATCGACTTCATCCACGAGGAGAACATCGCCACCGGGTTCCAGGCGGCCAACCTCGAGGACGCCTTCGCGAAGCTGGCGGACCTGATGGTGCGCAGCCACGGCCTGGCGGTCGACCGCACCGCGCTGACGCAGGCGGCGCTGCGGCGCGAGGCGGCCATGTCCACCTGCATCGGCCGCGGCCTGGCGGTGCCCCACGCCGACCTGCCGCCGGGCTCGCCCCTGGTGGGCGTGATGGCCGTCAGCCGCGAGGGCCTGCCCTTCGGCACGCCCGACGGCGTGCCCATCCGCTGCCTGGTGATGCTGGCGGCCCCGCCCGAGCTGGCCGGCCGCCGCCTGGAGGTGCAGGCGGCCCTCGCGCGCTCGGTGGGCTCGGACTGGAACCTGCGCAGCCTGCTGTTCGCGGCGCGCACGCCCGCCCACGTCTACGAGATCCTGCACGCCGAGGAGGCGCAGGATCTCAACCGGTTCCTGGACGAGGACGAGGCGGCCGCCGTCTGAGCCGGCGCGCGCGTCAGATGCGCGCCAGCGCCTGCCTGAGATCGGCGATGATGTCCTCGACGTTCTCCAGGCCCACCGACAGCCGCACCATGGCCGGGTCGATGCCCACCTTCACCAGCTCGTCCTCGCTGTAGGTCGAGTGGGTCATGGACGCGGGGTGCTCGATGAGCGTGTCCACGTCGCCCAGGCTGACCGCGAGGGTGCACAGCTGCACGTTGTCCATCACGATGCGCCCGGCCTCGCGCCCGCCCTCGACCAGGAAGCTGATCATGCCGCCGAAGCCGCGCTGCTGCCGCTTGGCCAGGGCGTGCTGCGGGTGCGTCTTCAGGCCCGGGTAGATGACCTTCGCCACCTTGGGGTGGTAGGACAGGAACTGGGCGATCTCCATCGCGTTGGTCATGTGGCGGTCCATGCGCACGGGCAGCGTCTTCAGGCCGCGCAGCAGCAGCCATGCGTTGAACGGCGAGATGCATCCGCCCACGTCGCGCAGCGTCTCCATGCGCGCCTGCAGGATCCAGTCGGCCTTGCCCACCAGGATGCCCGCGACCGTGTCGCCGTGGCCGCCGATGTACTTGGTGGCCGAGTGCAGCACGATGTCCGCGCCCAGCAGCAGCGGGTTCTGCAGGTAGGGCGTGCAGAAGGTGTTGTCCACCAGCACCAGGCAGCCGCGCTCGTGGGCGATCTTCGCCACCGCGGCGATGTCCGTCAGCACCAGCGTGGGATTGGCCGGGCTCTCCAGGTACACCAGCTTCGTCCGGTCGGTGATGGCCGCGGCGAAGTTGGCCGGATCGTCGGCCGGCACCTCGGTCACCGTGATGCCCATGCGCGGCAGCGTCTGCGTGAACAGCTGGTGCGTGCCGCCGTACAGCGTGTCGCCGGCGACGATGTGGTCGCCCGCTTGGCAGCAGGTCAGGATGGCGGTGGTGGCCGCCGCCATGCCGCTGGCCAGGGCCAGGGCGGCCTCGCCCTGCTCGAGGTAGGCCAGCTCGGTCTCGAGCGCGGTCTGGGTCGGGTTGCCCAGGCGCGTGTAGACGTAGCTGGGATCCTCGCCGCGGAAGACGGCCGCGCCGTGCTCCACGTTCTCGAAGGCGAAGGTCGAGCTCTGGAAGATGGGCGTGCTCACCGCGCGGATGGGCCGCCCGGTCTCGTGCTTGTCCAGGTGCTTGCGGCCGTGCACGCAGATGGTGGCGAAGCCCGGCTCGCGGCCCGGGGTCGGCTTGTCGGCGGCCATCACTTGCCTCCCTTGGTCTTGCCGCGGGCGGCGGCGCGGGCCTTCAGGCTGTCGGCGCGGTCCAGGGCCTCCCAGGGCAGGTCCAGCCCGGGGCGGCCGAAGTGCCCGTAGACGGCGGTCGGCGCGTAGATGGGCCGGCGCAGGTCCAGGCTCTCGATGATGCCGGCGGGCGAAAGGTCGAACTCCTGCTCCACCAGGCCCGCCAGCACGTCGTCGGGCAGGCTGCCGGTGCCGAAGGTGTCGATGGTGACCGACAGGGGCTTCGGGTGGCCGATGACGTAGGCCAGCTCGACGGCGCAGCGGTGCGCCAGGCCCGCGGCCACCAGGTTGCGTGCGGCCCAGCGGGCGCCGTAGCTGCCCGAGCGGTCGGGCTTGGTGGGATCCTTGCCGCTGAAGGCGCTGCCGCCGTGGGCGCAGGCGTCGCCGTAGCAGTCGACGGTGATCTTGCGGCCGGTCAGGCCCGAGTCGGCGCGGGGGCCGCCCTCGCTGAAGGCGCCCACGGGGTTGATCCAGACCGTGGTGCCGTCCTGCATCAGCCCGGTGGGCCCGAGCACGGGGTCGATGACCAGGCGGCGGATGTCGCGGCGCAGGCGCTCGAGGTCGGCGCCCGCGTGGTGGTGGGCCGAGACGACCACGTCGGTCAGCGCGACGGGGCGGTCGTCGTCGTAGCGCACCGAGACCTGCACCTTGCCGTCGGGGTAGAGATAGGGCATCTCGCCGTCGGTGCGCACCGTCTCGAGGCGCTCGGCCAGGCGGTTGGCCAGGAAGGCCGGCACCGGCAGGTGGCAGGTGTCCACGGGCAGGGCCGCGCCCTCGTCGGTGGCGAAGCCCACGCACACGCCCTGGTCGCCGGCGCCCTTGCGGTCCACGCCCAGGGCCACGTCCGACGACTGCTCCTCCAGCAGC
>DAOPJF010000385.1:0-3169 GCA_035399525.1 Candidatus Krumholzibacteriia bacterium
TGGCCAACCGCTTCCTCGGCTCTTCCTTGATGACGAACACGTGCCGGGTGGTGAAGGCGTCGAGGAAGCGGTTGGCCAGCGGCTGCAGGTCGTCGTCCGAGGTGACGACCGCGAGGTCGCCGTAGGAGCCGGCCGCCATCAGGATGGCCTTCTCCTTGTCGACGCCGCATCCGCCGACGCAGAGCGCGGCGGCGAGCACGAGCGCGTAGGTGGTGCGCAAGATCGGGTCTCCCGGGATGGTGGGACGGCGCCCCGCCGCGATCGCGGCGGGGCCCGGTTCCTACTGGCCTTCCGGTAGATCTAGGGACGGAACGGCCGTGGTGTCAAGCTGGCTCTGCATGCCCTGCAGCTGACGCTGCAGCTGGAAGACCTGCGTGCGCAGCTGGCGGTTCTCGGCCTGGATGCGGCTGATGTTGCGCAGGTCCTCGATGGACTGGTACGACCAGCCGGGGCCGAGCAGGCCCGGGCGCTGCGACGGGCGCTGGCCGCCCATGCCGCTGGAGACGCTGCGCTGGCCCGCGCCATACCCGAAGCCGCGCACGGCCTCGAGCTCGAGGCGGTCGCCGGCCGGCACGACCGGCGTGGCCACGTGGGCGGCCATCGGGCCGTCGCCGACCGCAGCGGTCGACGGCGCCCGCGGACCGGTCATCACCGCGACCGCGAGCACGGCGGCCATGCCGACCGACGCCGCGGCGGCGAAGTTGCGCCACCACGCGGCACGGTCGGTGCGGCGATCCTGCCAGGGATGCAGCTCGCGCGCGGCGGCCTCGGCCAGGGTCTGGTTCAGGCGCAGCTGCAGGCGCCACTCGAAGTTCTCGGAGAGCTGCGGCTCGCTGGCGGCCAGCAGGCGGCCTGCGGTCTGCAGGTCCTCGCGGTAGGTCCGGCAGTCGGCGCACTCGTCCAGGTGGCGCGTCAGCCCGGCCGCGTGGTCCGGCGGCAGTTGCCCGTCCAGGTCCAGGCTGATGTATTCCATGGCCTTGGTGCAACGCATGGTACCCTTCCTTGCCTCAGTCCTTGTCCTCGTTGTCTTCCTCGGCCGCGCGCGCCTCGATGCGCTCCAGCTCGGCCAGGAGCGTCTCGTTGCGCAGCATCGGCTTGATGGCCTGTCGGAAACGGTTGCGCGCCCGGTTGATCCGCGAGCGCACGGTGCCCAGCTTGAGCCCCGTGACCTGCTGGATCTCCTCGTAGCTCAACTGCTCGACCTCGCGCAGCAGGAACGGGACCCGGTACTTCTCGGGGATCTTCGCCGTGGCGGCCGCCATGATCGCGGCCAGTTCCTCGCGATGGATGCCTTCGGTCGGATCCTGCCTCAGGTCCGGCGGGTCCAGGGGCATCTCGTCGTCCTCGGGCGCCGGGTTCAGGCTCAGCAGCAGGGGCCGCCGCGAACGCTGGCGCATCTTGTTGCGCACCAGGTTCGTCGCGATGGTGAAGACCCACGTGGAGAAGCGGGCGATCTCGCGGTACTTGTCCGCGTGCAGGTAGACGCGGATCAGGGTTTCCTGGGTCAGCTCCTCGGCGAGGGTCGGATCCTTGACCATGCGCAGGATGAAGCTGAACAGGCGGCCCTTGTAGCGCGCGACGAGCTCGTCGAAGGCCTTCCGCTGGCCGTTCTGGACCATGACGATGAGGTCTTCGTCGCGGATCTCGCGCAGGTCGACCCTGGCCTGCAGGGGGCTGCCGTGCACGAATTCGTCGCGGGAGAGATTCATCGCGGACTCCTTCGGTTCCTTCGCCTGGTGGGGCGCACGGGCAGTCAACGTCCCGGCGGCGTCCCGGTTCCCGGAATTTCGCCGCGCCGCACGATGACGTCGGTCAGGGGCCAGAGCGGCACGAAGGCATCGGGCTCGAGGTACCGGACCGGCACCCGGCGGATGTCCCCGAGGCGGACCCCTGCGGCGCGCCGCGAGGAGCGCAGGTGCAGGACGCCCGCCCTGCGGTCGATGCGCAGCACCTCGCCGTCGCCCCCCCGCCCGCGGCCGCGGACGGCGAGGGCCTGCCGCAGGGCAGGCGCCGGCCCCGCCGGCCGGAGGACGAGGCGCTCGGCCGGTCGGAGGCCGCCCGGTCCGGACGTGTCGGCCAAGGCCCGGGCGGCGGCGGCCAGCAGCGGCGCCAGCCGGTCGTCGAGGCGCGTCCAGGGCGCGTCCCAGGGCTGCAGGACCCCGGTCCCCGCGACACCCAGGACCACGGTCCAGCCGCGCCCCTGGCGCTCCAGCAGGGCCGCCGGATCGGCGGTGTCCGCCGCGATCTCCAGGCGGCAGTCCCCGTCGTGGTTGGCCAGCAGGACGGCATCGCCGGCGGCGGACCGGCCGAAGGCCCCGGCCTGCCAGCGGGTGAAGACCAGGACACCGGGCACCGCCTCGTCGTCCTGGGCCCGGGACACACCCGCGAGGCAGGCGGCCAGGACGGCCGCGTGGACCAGGGCTGCGCGGGCCCGGCGACGGCTCATGGCCGGGCCGCGGCCGCGGCCGAGTCGGCCGCGGCGACGGCCGCGTTCAGCCGCCCGGGGTCGCCGCCGGCCTCGAGCGCGCGCCGGAAGGCGTTGCCTGCCTCGACGGGCTGGCCGACCGCCTGCAGGACCATGCCCAGGTGCTCGAGGATGACCGGGTCGTTGGGCAGCACGTTCACCGCGCGGATGAGGTAGTCCAGGGCGTCCTCGGCCCGCCCCTGCCGGTAGCGCACCCAGCCCATGGAGTCGAGGAATGCACCATTGGCGGGTTGGTCCTTCAGGGCCTGGGCGACCAGGGCGTCGGCCCGCTCGAGGTCCTCGCCCTTTTCGGCCAGGAAGTAGCCCAGCGAGTTGGCCACCTCGGGGTCGTCGGGGAACTCGCGCCGCAGGATCTCGAGCGCACGCTTGGCGCGGCCCGGCTGGCCCGCTTCGTCCAGGCAGATGCTCTGCTGGACCCTCGCCGTGCGCCGCAGGTCCTTGTCCTCGGCGGCCATCTCGAAGTGGTCGGCGGCCCGCTCGAGCTCGCCCACTGCATGCAGCGCGTAGCCCAGCACCAGGTGGCCCTGGGTGTCGGCGTCCGGGATGAGGGTGACGGCGATGATGGCCTGCTCGCGCAGCTCGATCTTCCGGGCCAGGGCCTCGGGGGTCGGATCGGCCATGGCCACGTCCTTCTCCCAGTTCACCAGCATGCTGACGTTGATCGAGGAGCGGCTGGCAGCGGCG
>DAOPJF010000386.1:0-3168 GCA_035399525.1 Candidatus Krumholzibacteriia bacterium
CGTGCCCAGCCCGCGCCAGCGCACCAGCCACAGTTGCCCCTCGCCCGCCAGCCAGGCCGTGGTGTCCGGCGGGGCGGCCCGCAGGTCTTCGCCGCGCCCCTGGGGCAACCTCGCGGCGGCGGCGGGCACCCAGTCCGGAGCCGCGACCGCAACGGCCCCCGCCGCGCCCGGTCCGCCGGACGGCCAGGCGAACGTGGTGTCGAACAGCGCCGGGGCCAGCTCGATGCCGGCATCCGCCAGCTCGCGCCACGAGTCGAGTGTCGCCCGCGCCCGCGCCGCGCGCGCGCCGCCCAGGCCGTAGAACAGCAGGGTGGGGATGAGCACCAGCACCAGCATGACCGGCACGAAGCCGATCAGGAAGGCGCTGACCGCCATCTTGGGCCGCAGGCGCAGGAAGTGCAGCTGCATGCGCACGGCCAGGTGGAACAGCGACCACGCCCAGAAGAAGGCGAGCGAGCCCAGCGACCACGCCCCGAGGTTGCGCAGCGGTCCGGGCACCGTAAGCGTCGCCTCGGACCACACGGGTCGCGCGAGGATCATCAGCACGACCGCCACGAGGCCCAGGCCGAAGCCGGCCGCGCGCTGCCGCGGTCCGACGGCGCGCCACGGGCGCAGCCGGCGCAAGGTCAGCGCGAAGCCCGACAGGGCGATGGCGCCGCCGACGCCCGGCCCGCCGAACGCGGCCGCCACGCCGCCGGCGGTCAGCAGCCAGAACAGCCAGAACCAGCGGCCCCAGGTGTCGGCCAGCAGGAAGCGCATGGCCAGCAGCCACGAGCCGACCAGCGCCAGGTCGGCCAGCGCCGACGTGGCCGCCGAGCCCAGGTTGGCCAGCACCGCCGCGAGGGCCAGCAGGCCCCACGACGACAGCACCAGGCGCCACAGCACCGGACCTGCGAGCTTTCCCAGCGGCGACTTCACCGGATCCCGTGCTCCTTCTTGTACGCGGCCCAGTTCTCCTTGAGGTCCAGGAAGTCGGCGTAGCCGCCGGCCAGGAACGGATTGGTCTCACGCTCGAGGCCGATGGTCGAGTGGGGCCGCGTGCCCTGCCCGCCGTAGTAGTCGTGACCCGGAAGGACGATCGTCGCGTCGGGAAGTTGCATGACGCGCACCAGCGAGTCCCACTGCTGCCGCGGCGACGAGCCGGGGAAGTGCTTCGCGTCGGTGCCGCCCACCTTGCCGCAGAACAGCAGGTCGCCCGTGCACACGAACGGACCCGCCTGCCAGCACACGTGGTCGGGCGCATGGCCCGGCGTGCGCAGCGCGCGCATCTCCACGGAGCCGACCTCGAGCACGGCGCCGTCGTCCACGACGCGGGCCCCGGGCAGCCGGTCGTCGCGGCCGGCGAGGATCGGCGCGCCCGTCAGCTCGGCCAGGCGCGGCGCGCCGCCCACGTGGTCGACGTGGTCGTGGGTCACCAGGATGTGCGAGATGACCAGGCCGCGCTCGGCGGCGATGGCCGCCAGGTGATCGGGATCGAAGCCGGGATCGACCGCCGCCGCCCGTCCCGCGGCGGGATCGCCCAGCAGGTAGTGGAAGTTGCGGTCGCCGCCCAGGTGCAGCTGCAGGCACAGGACGCCGTCGGTGCTCAGGTCGCGGATCAAGGGCTCTCCTCGGCCGGGGATGTCCGGCCATGGTACGCCGCCGGCGCGGCCGCGGCAAAGCCGATCTGGCTGTCCCGGCTTCGGGCCCGCCTGCGCCCTTGCCCGCGGCGGCGGCGGGCCTTACCGTGGGGGCTCGCCGCGCCGACCCTCCTTCCCTTCCGACGGAGACGCCGACCATGACCCTGCCCGCCGCCCCCCGCGACCTCGTGCCCCCGGGCTGGAGCGCGGCCGCGCCCATCCTCGACGACGTGATCGTGCGCTGGCACGAAGGCGAGGCCGCCATCGCGGACTGGGAAAGCGCCACGGCGGTCATCGACGCGCGCCAGCCCGCGGGCTGGGCCGCCACCGTCGAGCACCTGCAGCTGATCAACACCTTCCAGTGGCATGAAGAGGACAGGAGCCGCGACCACGCCGCCGACGACGCGGTGCTCGCGGCCGTCAAGCGGTCCATCGACGCCTCGAACCGCCGCCGCGTGCAGACCGTCGACCGCCTGGACGACATGATCCACGCCGGCCTCGTGGCCCTGGGGCAGGTGAACCCTGCCGCGCCGCTGAACAGCGAGTCGCCCGGCAGCATCCTCGACCGTCTGACCGTGCTGGCCCTGAAGATCCACCACGTGGGCGAGGCCTGCGCCGCCCTGGCCGCCGGTCCCGAGCGCGCGGCCATGCAGGCGAGGCTGGACGGCCTCTGCGAGCAGCGCGATGACCTGGGCCGGTGCCTGGACGCCCTGCTCGACGGCATCCGGACCGGCCGCGTGGGCCTGAAGCTGTACCGCCAGGTGAAGGTCTACAGGCAGGCGGACACCGGCGCCCTGAAAGCCGATCTCGAATAATCCGAGGGCCTTGCGGATCCCTGCCGAATGCGTATGCTCTCAATCAGGATTTGTGCTATCCTGTATTGGACGAGGGGGAGCCGCCATGATCCATCGCCTGACCGCCGCCCTGTCCCTGGCCGCCCTGGTGGCCGGCGCCGCCCCTGCCGCGCCGGGCCCCGGCGCCGTGGGCAGCCAGGCCTGGGACTTCAGCCTGCAGGACCTGCAGGGCCAGACCCACACGCTGTCGTCGCACCGCGGCCAGGTGGTGCTGCTGTTCATCGTGGGCTACGGCTGAACCACCTGCATCGCCGAGGGCCCCAGTGTGGAGGCCGTTGCCCAGAGCTACGCCGGACTTCCCTTCCAGGCCTACGCCATCGACGTGTGGGATGGCGCCGAACCCCAGGCCGAGATCTTCACCGCCAACAGCGGCGTGACCTTCCCCCTGCTGCTGCGTGGCGCGCAGGGCGGCATCCTGAGCCACTACAACACGACCTACCATTACATGTTCGTGATCGACGGCGACGGCGTGATCGCCTGGCGCGGCGACTTCGTCGAGGCGACGGTGCGGGCGGCCATCGACGAGGCCATCACGCCCCTGGCCGACCGGCCGACGGCGTGGGGCGCGGTGCAGTCGCTGTACCGCTGACAGTCCCGGCGGCGGGTCCAGCCCCCTCGGACCCGCCGGACAAGGAAGGCCCCGAGGCGCTGCCCCGGGGCCTTCTGATATCCTCCCCCGTCGGTGCGGCGGCATG
>DAOPJF010000387.1:0-3166 GCA_035399525.1 Candidatus Krumholzibacteriia bacterium
GCGGTCGGGCTCGCCGTAGGGCGCCAGGGGATCGGGCCCGCCGCCGCGCTGGCCGGTGATGAGGTTGCGCGCCCCGCCCCGGGTCAGGGCCACCGCGTCGCCGTACTGGCGGGCCGCGGCCACGAAGCCGACGCCCGGACAGCGCAGCAGGGCCTCGATGAACCCGGGGTAGCGCTCGACGATGTCCTCGAGCGGCAGCGCCCGGCCATGCCCCGTGAAGTAGATATGGGCCAGGCAGCCCGAGGGGCAGACCACCGCCTTGACCCCCTGGGGCTCGGGCGAGGCGCCGGCCCCCTCAGGCGCGATGCTGGCCAGGGTGCGCCGGCCGCGCCGCGCCGCCCAGCCCAGGCCTCCGGCGCCGCTCTCGTCCAGCTCGGCCAACAGGGCGGCCGTGTAGCTGCGGTCGGGGTTGAAGGCGCGGCCCGGCTCCCAGGGGCGGGCCTGCGAGTCGCCCAGCAGGCGGGCCACCGTGTCCTCGAAGCGCTCGCCCGCCAGCATGCGGTAGGGCACGCTGGGCGTCTGCCCGTGGTCGGACAGCAGCACGATGTCGTAGCGCACCGGCGACTGCCGCGAGGCCCGGCGCTGCAGCTTGCGCAGGTGGCGGTCGAACGCCGACAGGCTGATGGCCGCCTCGTAGGCGTCGGGATCGGTGTAGTGGGCCACGTCGTCGTAGCCCACGAAGTTGCTGTAGATGACCGGCACGCCGCGCACCATGTCCTGCTTGATCCAGAAGAAGGCGAGGTCGCGCAGGAAGGTGTTGGCCACCGCGCGCTGGGCCACGCGCTTGACGCTGAACCGCAACGGCGGCCGGCTGGTCCGCAGCCGCCCGAAGGCCGCCAGCACCAGGCCCGCCAGGTAGTCCCACAGGCCGCTGAGCACGGCCATGGTGTAGGCCGAGGGGCTGAGGAAGAACAGGTTGAAGTCGGCGCGCTCGCCGTCGCGGCGCCGGTCGGCGGTCTCGCCCAGGGCGCTGACGGTCATCAGGCGCTTGGCCGCGCCGCCGTCCATGAACGAGTTCACGCACGAGCCGCCGGCCAGCAGCGGCGCGCCGCCCTCGGCCGCCACGCGCGCCTCGAGGTCGCGCAGGTCGTCCGCGTCGCTGACCACGCGCACGCGCTGCTCGGCGCGGTCGAACCAGCGGTAGCCGGGCACGTTCTCGCGGTTGCCGTAGAAGAATCCCGCCTGGAACGCCGGCGTGTTCGAGGGCACGCCGCAGTGCCAGCCGTGCAGCCGATGGGTGCCCTTGGCCAGCATGGCCGAGACCGTGGGCATGCGGCCGCGGGCCAGCGCGCGCTCGAGGCTGGGCAGGGACAGGCCGTCCACCTGCAGCAGCAACAGGCCGCGCAGGGGCTTGCGCTCGGGCCGCGGACCGAAGCGGCGGCCGACGCGGTAGATGACCGACTGGAAGAAGGGGTACGCCTCGTCCAGGCCCAGCCAGCCGGTGACGCCGGCCGACACCACCGTCAGCACCAGCGTGCCCACCAGCGCCTCGGGGTAGTTGTCGATGCTGATGGCGGGCTCGGCGCCGGCCGCCAGCCACAGGATCAGGCCGTTGAACAGCAGCGTGGGCAGGCCGAGGGTCAGGCTGTTCAGGGGCAGGGTCAGGAACAGCAGCACCGGGCGCAGGACGATCAGCAGGCCGGCGAAGATCAGCGGCAGGCGCAGCACCGCCACCCACCAGCGGGGCACCGAGGTGTCGAGGCTCAGCCCCGGCAGCAGGCTCAGCGCCAGCAGCAGCGCCAGCACCGAGACGAACCACACCAGGGCGTAGCGGCCCAGGATGCCCAGCAGGACCTTCGCGCCCGCTCCTTCCGCTCGTGGAACCGTCAGGCCGCCGTGGCCGCCCGGCGCAGGCGCGCCACCGTGCGCGGCGCCCCCACCAGTTCCATCACGTCGAACATGCCCGCGCTGCGGCCCTGGCCCGTCAGCGCCACCCGCGCCGGGTGGATGAGATCGCCCGCACCCACGCCCAGCCGCTCGGCCTGGGCGCGCAGCACCGCCTCGAACTCGGCGGCGGTGTGCGGCGCATGCAGGCCCAGTTCGGTCTCGATGGCGTCGGCCAGGGCGGCCAGGCGCGCGCGAGCCTCGTCGCCCGACAGCACCTCGGCGCGCACCGGCTCGTCGACCCAGTGGTCCTCGGCGTAGAAGAAGCCGATCTGCTCGGGCAGGGTGACCAGGCTGCTGAAGCGGTTGCCCAGCACGGCGAGCACGCGGGCCAGGAAGGCGTCGGCATCGGCTGCGCCCGCCACGTGCCAGGCCGGGTCGAACGACCACCCCTGGGCGGCGATGACCGGCCGCGCCAGGTCCAGGCGCGCGTCGGCCGGCAGCCGCTTGATGTGCTCGCTGTTGATGTGGGCCAGCTTGTCGTAGTCGAAGGCCGCCGGGCTGCTGTTGACCTTCTTCAGGCTGAACTTCTGGGCGATGGCGCCCCGCAGCATGACCTCGTCGCCGCTGCCGCCGGGCGACCAGCCCAGCAGGGCCAGGTAGTTGACCATGGCCTCGGGGATGACGCCCTGGTGCTGGAACTCCTCGACGCTGGTGGCGCCGTGGCGCTTGCTCAGGCGCTTGCGGTCCGGGCCCAGGATCATGGGCATGTGTCCGAACTTGGGCAGATCCCAGCCGAAGGCCTGGTAGATGAGGATCTGGAACGGCGTGTTGCTCACGTGGTCGTCGCCGCGCAGCACGTGGGTGATGCCCATCAGGTGGTCGTCCACCACGCAGGCGAACTGGTAGGTGGGGAAGCCGTCGGTCTTGACGATGACCCGGTCCACCAGCACCGCGTTCTGGAACTCCAGCTTCCCGAGCACCACGTCGTACCAGAAGGTCGTGCCCTCGGCCGGCGTCTTCAGGCGCCAGGCGAAGGGGCGATCCTCGGCCTCGAAGGCGCGGATCTCCTCCTCGGCCAGGTGGCGGCACCGGCCGTCGTAGCCCTCCCAGTTGCCGCCCGCGTCGCGCACGGCCTGCTCGCGCGCCTGCAGGTCCTCGGCGCTGCAGAAGCAGCGGTAGGCCTTGCCCTCGGTGGCCAGCTTGATCAGGTGCGCGCGGTAGATGTCCAGCCGCTCGGACTGCAGGTACGGGCCGCAGGCGCCGCCCTTGCGGGGGCCCTCGTCCCACTCCAGGCCCAGCCAGCCGAGGCCGCGCAGGATGGCCGCGTAGCTCGCCTCGG
>DAOPJF010000388.1:0-3154 GCA_035399525.1 Candidatus Krumholzibacteriia bacterium
GCCATCCTGGGCGTGATGGCGCAGGCGGCCGACCATCCCGTCGGCCTGGCCTTCCCCGAGGGCGCCTACCCAAGGGCCTGCTGTGCCGGGTGGCGGGCGCGCCGGAGGTCACCGCGTGAGCGCCCCGCGCCTCATCGTCGTCACCGGCGCCACGCGCGGCCTGGGCCGATCGCTGGCCCTGGAGTTCGCCCGGCTCGGCCACACGGTGCTGGGCTGCGGCCGCAGCGCCGCGCACGTCACGGAACTGGCCTCGACCCTGCCCGCGCCCCACGACTTCGCCGTGGTGGACGTGGCCGACGCCGCCGCGGTGGCGGCCTGGGCCGCACGCCTGCTGGCGGGGTACGGCGCGCCCGACCTGGTGGTGAACAACGCGGCCCTCATGAACGCGCTGCGCCCGCTGTGGGAGATCCCGGCCGGCGAGTTCGGCCGCCTCATGGACGTCAACGTGGACGGATCGGTGAACGTGATCCGCGCGTTCGTGCCCGCCATGATCGGCGCCGGCCGCGGGGTGGTCGCCAACCTCAGCTCGGGGTGGGGCCGCTCGGCCTCGCCCAACGTGGCCCCCTACTGCGCCAGCAAGTTCGCGGTGGAAGGATTGACCGCCGCCCTGGCGCAGGAATTGCCGCCCGGCCTGGCAGCGGTCGCCGTCAGCCCGGGTGTCGTGGACACCGACATGCTGCGGCAGGCCTGGGCCGACGACGCGGGGGCCTACCCGGGCCCCGAGGCCTGGGCCCCGTCCGCGGCGGCGTCGCTGCTGGCTCTAACCGCAAGAGAAAACGGTCGTTCAATCACCATCGGGCCGCGCTGAACCCCGGACATCCCGGATCCTGTTCCCACCGGAATGCCTCCTCCTGCCCCGGGCCGCCCGGCCCGTGCCCCCGCCATCGCCCTCGCGAACCGGAAGCGGGCCTGCGAATTGCACCAATGGACCGCGATCCGGGACCCCTTGGGGCACCTATAAGAAAAATACTTAATCGCTTCCGGTGAGGGTCGATCCTTCCCCGTGATGGACGGTAAGGACAACCGCGACCGGGTGCGCCGCAGCGCGGCCCGGGCCCGGTTCAGGTTCGGATCCGTGATTCCCCGAAGGTTGGCCATGACGACGAAGATCGAGCAGAGGAACGAAGACCAGGCTGTTCAGGACGTCGACGATCTCGAGGGCGCCTCCGGCGGAGCCGAGGCCGAAGACGACATGGAGTTCCTCGAGGAGTTCATCACCGAGTGGATGGACCACCTCGAGGCCTCGCAGAACGCCCTGCTGAGCCTTGAAGAGGACCCGCACGACATGGAGGCGCTGAACGCCATCTTCCGGGCGTTCCACTCCATCAAGGGCGGCGCCGGCTTCGTGAACCTGCTCGCGCTGCAGAAGCTGGCCCACCGCGCCGAGAACCTGCTGGACCGGGCGCGCAACGCCGAGATCTACATCACCGGCGGCTACGCCGACATCGCCCTCGAGTCGACCGACACCCTGCGCGCGATGATCGCGGACATCAGCGCCGCGGGCGGTCCGGTGACCGACCTGCCGGACAACTACGAGTTGCTGATCGAGAAGCTCGAGAACCCCGAGGGCTTCGTGGGCGACGCCGCGCCGGCGCCTGCCCGCGCCGAGGCCGTCGCCGAGGCGCCGGCCGCCGCGGCCGTCGACGACCCGGGCGACGACCCCGACTTCGACATGCCCGAGATCTCCGACGAGGACCTGGCCGCCGGTTCCGCCGCGGCCGACGACGAGCCGGCCGAGGCGCCCGCGGCCCCGACGGCCGCGGCCCGCGCCGCCGCCGCGCAGCAGGTGTCCGAGGACGCCAAGGCCGGCAAGGGGCAGCCCGCGGCGGCCAACGCCGAGAGCGCGACCATCCGCGTGCAGACCGACCGCCTCGACCGCCTGATCAACATGGTGGGCGAGCTGGTGGTGGCGCACTCGATGATCGAGCAGCTGGGCAGCATCGAGGGCGACGGCGGCGAGCGCTACGGCCGCACCGTGTCGCTGCTGGGCAAGATCACGCGCGACCTGCAGAGCCTGAGCATGTCCATGCGCATGGTGCCCCTGAAGGCCTCGTTCCAGAAGATGAAGCGCCTGGTCCGCGACCTGGCGCGCAAGACCGACAAGCAGGTCGACTTCGTCACCGAGGGCGAGGACACCGAGATCGACCGCAACGTGGTCGAGCTGGTGACCGATCCCCTGGTGCACATGATCCGCAACTCCATGGACCACGGCATCGAGCCGGCCGACGTACGCCGCGCCGCGGGCAAGCCCGAGCGGGGCCGCGTCGTGCTGCGCGCCTACCACAGCGACGGCAACGTGGTGATCGAGGTCGAGGACGACGGCCGCGGCCTCGACCCCGACCGCATCCTGGCCAAGGCCATCGAGAAGGGCCTGGTCGGCGAGCGCCGCGACCTGTCCAAGCGCGAGATCCTGAACCTCGTCTTCGCCCCGGGCTTCTCGACCGCCGAGAAGGTCACGGCCGTCAGCGGGCGCGGCGTGGGCATGGACGTCGTGCGCCGGAACATCGAGGCCGCCCACGGCCGCATCGACATCGAATCCGAGGTGGGCCACGGCTCGCGCGTGAGCATGCGCATCCCGCTGACCCTGGCCATCATCGACGGCATGCTGATCCGCGTCGGCGCCGAGAACTTCATCGTGCCGACGCTGTCGGTGCGCCAGGCCTTCCGCCCCGAGGGCAAGGCCCTGACCACCATCGTCGAGCGCGGCGAGATGGTGCGCCTGCGCGACACCATGATCCCCATCTACCGTCTCGCGAGCCTGTTCGGCATCGAGGGGGCGCAGGGCGCGGTGACCGAGGGCCTGCTGCTGCTGGTCGAACCCGGCAACGGCACGCAATACGCCCTGCTGGTGGACGAGCTGCTGGGCAAGCAGCAGGCCGTCATCAAGTCGCTCGGGCAGGGCATCGGCGAGATGCCCGGCATCTCGGGCGCGGCGATCCTCGGCAACGGACGCGTGGGACTGATTCTCGACGTGGGCGGCATCCAGAGGCTGGCCCTGAACAGCGCCTCGGCGGCGGTCTGAGGACCGGCCAGGGACGCCCATTCACGTTAGACGACGGAGGAACCGGCAATGAGCGCAACCGCGCAGAAGAGCAAGAAGGCCGCCGACGAGCTGGGCGGCGAGTACCTGACCTTCATCGTGGCGAACGAGGAG
>DAOPJF010000389.1:0-3150 GCA_035399525.1 Candidatus Krumholzibacteriia bacterium
GCGGGTGGCCCAGCGGAAGCCTAGGTCCTTGAGCCGGTCAAGGGTGGCCGCGACCTCGATCTTGGGGTAGCGCTCGGCGAGGTCGTTCACGATCTGGCCCAGCTTCTTCTTGCCCACCTCGACGTTGACGTACGGGTACTCCGCCGGCAGCGCCTCGTTGAACAGGGCCCGGCCCAGGGTGGTCTCCAGCAGGATGCTGCCGTCCGCCCGCAGCTCGAAGCCGGCCGGCGGCACGATGTCATGGAACCGGATGCGGCGCTTGGCGCCGATCCCCAGGTCGCCGCGGTCGAAGGCCATGATGGCCTCGGCGACCGAGGAGAAGGCCCGGCCCTCGCCCGGCAGGCCGGGCTGCTCGAGGGTGAGGAAGTAGTGGCCGATCACCATGTCCTGGGTGGGCATGGTCACCGGACGACCGTCCGCCGGCTTGAGGATGTTGTTGGTCGACAGCATCAGGATGCGTGCCTCGGCCTGCGCCTCCGCCGAGAGCGGCAGGTGCACGGCCATCTGGTCGCCGTCGAAGTCGGCGTTGAAGGCGGTGCAGACCAGCGGGTGGATGCGGATGGCCTTGCCCTCGATCAGCACCGGCTCGAAGGCCTGGATGCCCAGGCGGTGCAGGGTCGGGGCGCGGTTCAGCAGCACCGGGTGGTCCTTGATGATCTCCTCGAGGATGTCCCAGACCTCGGGCCGCTCCTGCTCGACGAGCTTCTTGGCGCTCTTGACGGTCTGGACGTAGCCCTTCTCCTCGAGCTTGCGGATGATGAACGGCTTGAAGAGCTCCAGGGCCATGCTCTTGGGCAGGCCGCACTGGTACAGCTTCAGCTCGGGGCCGACCACGATGACCGAGCGGCCCGAGTAGTCGACGCGCTTGCCGAGCAGGTTCTGCCGGAAGCGGCCCTTCTTGCCCTTGATCATGTCGCTGAGCGACTTCAGGGGCCGGTTGCCCTGGCCCTTGACCGCGCGCGAGCGGCGGCCGTTGTCGAACAGGGCGTCGACGGCCTCCTGCAGCATGCGCTTCTCGTTGCGCAGGATCACGCCCGGCGCCTTGATCTCGATCAGCTTCTTCAGCCGGTTGTTCCGGTTGATGACGCGGCGATAGAGGTCGTTCAGGTCACTGGTGGCGAAGCGGCCGCCGTCCAGGGGCACCAGCGGACGCAGGTCCGGCGGCAGCACCGGCAGGCAGTCCAGGATCATCCACTCGGCGCGGTTGTTGCTCTGCAGGAAGGCGTCCACGATCTTCAGGCGCTTGAGCATGGACTTCTTGCGCTGCACCGAGGTCTCGGTCTTGACCGAGGCGCGCAGCTCCTGGTTCAGGGCCTCCATGTCGATGCGCGCGAGCAGCTTGCGCACCGCCTCGGCGCCCATCTCCATGGTGCAGTCCCAGTCGGGATGCTCGTCCTTGTGCTCCCACCACTCCTCGTCCGACAGCACGTCGCCGACGCGCAGCTCGGTGTTGCCCGGATCGAGCACCACGTTCGACTCGTAGTAGAGGATGCGCTCGAGGTCCTTGACCTTCATGTCCAGCATCTGGCCGATGCGGCTGGGCAGGCCCTTGAAGAACCAGATGTGCGCGATGGGCACGGCCAGTTCGATGTGGCCGAGGCGCTCGCGGCGCACCTTGCTCTGGGTGACCTCGACGCCGCACTTGTCGCACACCATGCCGCGGAAGCGGATGCGCTTGTACTTGCCGCAGTTGCACTCCCAGTCCTTCACGGGGCCGAAGATGCGCTCGCAGAAGAGCCCGTCCTTCTCCGGCTTGAAGGTGCGGTAGTTGATCGTCTCCGGCTTGGTGACCTCGCCGTAGCTCCACTCGCGGATCTTGTCCGGCGACGCGAGCTGGATCATGATGGCGTTGCAGTCCGAAGACTTGCGTGCCTCGTCCCGGATCGTCTGGCCGAGCATGTATCATCCTCCTCGGGCGGCGCGCGGCCGCCACGGGATCAAAAGGTCCTAGACCGCGTCTTCCAGGTTCACGTCCAGACACAGGCTCTGGAGCTCGCGCATGAGGACGTTGAAAGACTCCGGGATGCCGGGCTCGGGCGGATTCTCGCCCTTGACGATCGCCTCGTAGATGCGCGAGCGGCCGGCCACGTCGTCCGACTTCACCGTGAGCATCTCCTGCAGGCAGTTCGCCGCGCCGTAGGCTTCCAGGGCCCAGACCTCCATCTCACCGAAACGCTGGCCGCCGAACTGGGCCTTGCCGCCCAGCGGCTGCTGGGTGACCAGGCTGTACGGGCCGATGGACCTGGCGTGGATCTTCTCCTCGACCAGGTGGTGCAGCTTGAGCATGTAGATGACGCCGACGGTGACGGGCTTGTCGAACGCCTCGCCCGTACGGCCGTCGAACAGCGTGCTCTTGCCGCTGGCGTCGTAGCCGTCCTCGACCAGGGCCTCCTTGATCTCGTCGATCGTGGCGCCGTCGAACACCGGGGTCATCACCTTGACGCCCTGGCCCGCGGCCGCGTAGCCGAGGTGGGTCTCGAGGATCTGGCCCAGGTTCATGCGCGACGGCACGCCCAGGGGGTTCAGCACCACGTCGACCGCGGTGCCGTCGGCCAGGTAGGGCATGTCCTCCTCGGCCATGATCTTGGAGACGACGCCCTTGTTGCCGTGGCGTCCGGCCATCTTGTCGCCGACCGACAGCTTGCGCCGCCGGGCGACGTAGACCTTCACGAGCTTGACCACGCCCGGCGGCAGCTCGTCGCCGCGCAGGGTGCGCTCGCAGTTCTTCTCGTATTCCACGTCGAGGCGCTCGCGCTCGCGGGCCGCCGACTCGAACACCGAGCGGATGCGGGCGTCCTGGGCCTCGTCCTGCACCAGCGGCAGGCCCCAGTGGATCGTGCCCAGGTCGACCTCGGCCAGCACGGCCTTGGTGAACTTGCGGCCCGACTTCACCAGCACCTCGCCGGTGTTGGCGTCGATGATGTGGTGCGCCGTCTGGCCGTTGAACAGCTCGGTCAGGCGCTCCTGGGCCAGCTCGTTCACCTTGGCGACGTTGCGGTCGCGGCGGCGCTTGAGGGCGTCCAGCTGGCGCTTCTCCTCCTTCTTGGAGCGGCTGGTGCGGTCCTGGCGGCTGAACACGCGCACGCCGACCACGATGCCGTCCATGCCCGGAGGCGCCTTCAGCGAGGCGTCCTTCACGTCGCCGGCCTT
>DAOPJF010000390.1:0-3149 GCA_035399525.1 Candidatus Krumholzibacteriia bacterium
CGCGCCAGTGGGGCAGTTCGCGCGCCAGTCCGTGGTCCGAGTCGGCGCGGCAGGGTGTGAACGTGCGAAGGTGCAAGGGCTGCAACGGGACCTCCTTGGTCCCATATGCAAGCGCCAAAACGTCCCGGCCGCTACTGGTATTCCATGCCCAGGAAGACGATGCTGAAGATGATGGCGCCCACCGCCAGCGGCGCCGCGAAGCGGATCAGCACCTGCCAGCCCGTGAACAGGGCCTCGCCGCCCTCGTGGCCCTGGCGGAACTCGTCCCAGGTCTCGCGCCGCGCCATGATCCAGCCGGCGAACACCGCGATCAGGAGGCCGCCCACCGGCAGCAGCCAGTTGGCCGACAGGAAGTCGAGCGTCGAGAACATGCCGTCCTTGCCCTCGCCGAACACGTTCAGCGTCGACAGCTTCGCGTTGGCGCCCAGGCTCAGCGCGTTCAGCACGCCGAAGGCGAAGATGCCGCCGCCCATGGTCAGCGTGGCCTGCCGCCGCGTCCAGCGCAGCTCGTCGATGGCGTAGCTCGAGACGACCTCGAGCAGGCTGATGGTGCTGGTCAGCGCCGCGAACGCCACCAGGATGTAGAAGCCCGCCGCCAGGATGCCGCCGCCCGGCATCTGGTAGAACACCGTCGGCAGCGTGGTGAACAGGATGCCGGCGCTGGCCGAGACATCCATCCTGTAGGTGAAGATGATCGAGAACATGATCACGCAGGCCAAGAGGCCCACCAGCGTGTCGAGCACGCTCACCTGCAGGGCGCTGACGGGGATCGAGTCGTCCTTGCGCATGTAGCTGCCGTAGGTCAGCATCGCGCCCATGCCCAGGCTGAGCGAGAAGAAGGCCTGGCCCAGGGCCTCGAGGATCGAGCGCGTGCTGAGTGCGCCGAAGTCGGGCGTGAACAGGAAGCGCATGGCCTCGCCGAAGCCGTCGGTGGTCGCCGCGTAGACGGTCAGGCCGATCAGGATCAGGAACAGCAGCGGCATCAGCACCGTGGCCACCCGCTCGATGCCGCCCTTCACGCCGAACACCACCGCGCCCATGGTGGCGGCCATGAACAGGGCGTGGCCCAGCACCTGCGCGCCGCCGTCGCCCACGTAGCCGCCGAAGAACGTGGCCAGGGTGTGGGGGTCGGCCGCCAGGCGTCCCAGCTCGCCGGTGATCGCCATGGCGATGTAGCGCAGGGTCCAGCCCGCCACGACGCTGTAGTAGCTCAGGATGATGAAGCCCGCCGCCACGCCCAGGAAACCCACCGCCTGCCACAGCCGCCCGCCGGGCCGACCCTGCGCCAGCACGCGGAAGGTGCCCACGGGGTTCAGGCCGCCCCGCCGGCCCAATACGATCTCGGCGATCATGATGGGCAGGCCCACCAGGGCGACCGCCGCGATGTACACCAGCACGAAGCCGCCGCCGTGGTTCTCGTAGGTGATGTAGGGGAACTTCCAGAGATTGCCCAGGCCCACCGCGCTGCCGGCGGCGGCCAGGATGAAGCCGAGCTTGCCGCTCCACTGTCCACGGGGTGAGGCCACGGAACCCTCCTTCGGGGCGGTCGCTGCTGCGGGGGGCGCGGGATTGCCGAGCACCTTACCGGCGACCGGCAGGGGTGTCAAGGCGGCCGGCGGCGCCTTGACGAGAGCCCGCCCGGGGTGTATTGTGTGCATATGCACAGAAAAATGCCGCAGGACCAGGGTGGTTGCCGGCGGGGCCGGTCGGTGGGCAGACCGGCCAAGCCCCGCTGCTGCCGCCGCTACGACGGTGACCGCGTCTACAAGCCCCAGGGCGTGCCCCTGCGCGAACTCGCGCAGGACGACCTGCCGCTGGACGCCTTCGAGGCCCTTCGCCTGTGCGACGCCGAGGGCCTGGACCAGGAGCAGGCGGCCGCCCGCATGGGCGTCAGCCGCGGCACGGTGCAGCGCCTGCTGGCGCAGGCCCGCCGCACGGTCGCCGTCGCCCTGTGCGAGCACCGGGCCCTGCGCATCATCCTGACCGACCGGGAGGACGGCCATGCGTGTCTGCATTCCCACGACTGACGGATCGGGCCTCGAGGCCCGCGTGCACGGCCACTTCGGCTCCGCGCCGTGCTTCACCATCCTCGACACCGACGGCGGCAAGACGACCATCGTCGCCAACGGCAACGCCCACCACGCCCACGGCACCTGCCACCCGCTGGGGCAGCTGTCCGGCCTGGGCATCGACGCCATCGTCACCGGCGGCATCGGCCACCGGGCCCTGGACAGCCTGCGGGCGGGCGGCCTGACGGTGTACCGGGCGACCGACGGCTCCACCGTCGCGGACATCGCCCGCGCCCTGGCCGACGGCACCCTCGCCGAGTTGGCCGATGTCCATGCCTGCGGTGGACATGGGCACGGCAGCCAGCTTGCCCACGGGCTGCACCGGCACCGCTAGGCCCGGCCCCCTTGCGCAGGCGGGGCCTTCGGGGTTAGGATCGGTGGTGAATAGCCGTTTTCCGCTGATGGCCCGGGAGGCTCCGCCATGCTGTACCGTAACTCCAGGCTCACCGGCGCCCTGGCGGCCCTCGCCCTGCTGGCCGCCTGCTCCAGCGGCGACGGCCTGCTGAACGACACGCCCCGCCCCGAGAACCCGTCCCAGACGCTGGTCACGGGCTCCCTGGCCGGCGGCGGCGCCGACTTCGACCTGTCCCTGGACCTCGCCGGCACGCCCGACCTGCCCGTGCCCGGGCCCTTCGTGGTGCACGGCCGCAACCTGCGCATCGAGCCCGCGACCGGGGACCTGGCCCTGGACCTGTCCGTGGTCAACGCAAGCGGGGCCTCCCTGCCCTTGCCGGTAGGCCTGACCTTCACCCGCCTGCTGCCCGACAGCGTCCGGGTCGTGGACGCCGACAACGGCGAGACCGGCGCCGGCGCAGCCATCGTGTTCGGATTCGCCAACGACGACCTGCAGTGGACACCGGGGGAGGAGAGCCTGCCGCGCACGGTCCGCTTCACGCTGCCTGCGGGCGGTGCGGTCGCCTTCCACGCCCTGGTCAACGTGGGGGCGGGACCCCTGACGGGCCTGATCGGCGGCGTCGTCTTCGAGGACGGCGACGGGGACGGCATCCGCTCGGACTTCGAAGGCCCGCTCGCCGGGGTGCGGGTTGTCGTGACGTCCGAACCCGAGCCCATGCCTGCGGG
>DAOPJF010000391.1:0-3139 GCA_035399525.1 Candidatus Krumholzibacteriia bacterium
CGTAGGAGGCGGACTTCGCCCCGTCGCCGGCCACCAGTGCCGCCCCCAGGCCGCGGCCCGCCAGCGACGCCGCGGCGCGGCGCGACAGATGGTTGGCCCCGACCATCTCGTGCACCGCGTGCCAGCGTCGGCCGGCCTCGGCCTGCCGCTGCTGCTCGCGTCCCACGGGGTCGGGCACCCCCGGCTCCGGCGCGACCTTCGTCCAGTCGCGCGCGATCACCGGCAGGCGCGGGTAGCGCGGCGCCTCGTCGGCCCGCGCGGCCGCCGGGGCCGCCGCAAGGGCGGCCCCGGCCAGCATGCCAATCAGGATCCAGGATGCCGCCAACGGGCGGCGGGGGAACCGATGCGGATGCAACGTCCGCGCTCCTTCCCAGGGGTGTGGGGACCGGGCCCTACCAGCGGAAGCCCAGCGACAGGCGATTGACGCGGTCCAGGCCCTTGGCCTGCGGCACCGACGCGAAGTCGAAGATGATGGGCTGGCTCAGCCAGCGCTTCAGGTCGACGCCGAAGCCCCAGGTGGTGTCCTTGATGTCGCCGGTGTCGTCGTTCTTGTAGCCGAAGCGCACGAACAGCGAACGCACGTAGTTCCACTCGACGCCGCCGCCGTACACCGCCTGGTCGGTCTCCAGGCCGAAGCCGTAGTCGTTGCCCTTCCACTTGTACAGGGGCACCAGGTAGTCGCCCACCAGCAGCAGGCCCATGGCCTCGCTGTGGTACAGGCTGTAGGCGATGCCCAGGGTCGCCTTGCGGGGCATCGGATCGCTCTGGTCCACGTCCACGTGGGTGATGTCCGGGCCGAGGTTGCTGACGGCCAGGCCGATGTTCGAGCGGATGGCGGGCACCTTCCACAGCATGCCCAGGTCGACGCCGAAGCTGTCGCCGCTGCCGCCGCCGCGCGGGTCCTGGATCGAGGCGTTCGGGGCCAGCTTGTCGCGGAAGTACTTCACGCCCAGGCCGACACCCACCGTGCGGCTGACCTGCACGCCGTAGCTGGCGGTGAACGAGACCTCGTACGAGCTGAAGGTGCCGGTGGGGTCGCCGTTCTCGTCGGTGCCCTGCTGGTCGCCCATGTCCAGGTAGTTCAGGGCGAAGCCCAGCGCGCCGCTCTTGCCCATGGGCATGGCGTAGCCGAGCCAGTACAGGTTGATGTCGCTGGCCAGGCCCGCGGCCAGGCTCGACTGCATGATCTGCAGGTCGTGGCCCTCGGGACGCTGGGGCAGGAACGCCAGCCCGCCGGGATTCCACCAGACCGCAGTGGCGTCCTGGCTCAGGGCCGTGCCCGCCTCGCCCAGCGAGTTGTAGCGCGCGCCGATGGGGAAGGTCAGGCTGATGGCGCCGGCGCCCGACGCCAGGGCCTGGGCCGCCAGCCCGAGAGTCAGCAGGGCGGCCAGCAGCGCCGCGACGGTGATCCGCTTCATGGGTCGGTTACCTCCGGTTCGGTCGTTCGTGGTGCGGGATCCGTCCCCGCCTCTGGTTGCTACCGCATGACGACGAGCTTGCCCGTCCTCGTGATGTCGCGTCCGTCCCGGCCGGCGTCGACGCCGCGCAGGACGAACAGGTACGTGCCGTTGGCGATCGCGTCGCCCTCGGTGTCCCGGCCGTCCCACTCGATGATGCGCGGGCCGGCGGACGGGAACGGCTGCTGGATGGAGCGGACCAGCCGCCCACCCACGGTGTAGATGTCCCAGCGGACCGTCATCGGTTCGCTGAGCTCGAAGATCAGCCGGCACGGGCCGCTGGTCGGGTTGGGGAACAGCGTCACCGACGCGATGTCCGCCAGCCCCGCCGGCACCAGCTCGAAGCCGAGGGTGTCGCTGCCCACGTTGCCCAGGGCGTCGGCGGCGTACAGCGCGACCGTGTGGCGCCCCGCCTCCAGGTCCGACGGCAGCCCGAAGGCCAGGCGGCCGGCGGTGTAGCTGTCCGGGTCGTACGCGAACCCTCCCGTCACGTTGGTCATGAACCCCGTGTCGTCGAACTCCAGCAGGATCGAGTTGCCCGGGCTGGTGCCCAGCATGGCAATGCCGCTGGTATCGGCCAGGGAGGCCTCGAGCTGAGTCCCGGGCTGCACCCGGTAGCGGCCGTCCTCGAATCCCAGGGTGATCTCGGGGCCCCGCAGGTCGTCGGTCACGCCGGTGCCGCCGCTGACCACGGGCACCGCCTGCACCGCCGCCCGGCCCCGGTCGCCGTCCTGCACCACCATGCGCACCCGGCCGCGGTCGCCGTAGTCCAGCTGCAGCGGCGCCTTGAAGGGCACGCTCAGCCCCGCCCCTCCGGCGGTGCCGTTGCCCCGGAAGACCGTGGCGCCGGGGCGCACCCACGGGTAGTCGGTCGGGTTGTGGAAGACCAGGTCGCCGCTCGAGGGATCGGTGTAGTAGTCGTAGCAGGTGAAGACGGCGTCCTGCATCGAGTCCGAGACCATCAGGTCGTAGGCGTCGCCCGCCCCCACGTCCCCCGCGCCGATGACCGCGGTGTGCCGGCGGCCGGTGGACAGGGTGTCCAGGCTCGCGGCCGCGAACGGCAGGCCGCCCAGCGGGTGGGGCAGCACCGTCGCCGGGTCGCCGAACAGGTTGTACCGCTGCGAATTGGTGCGCGTGGCCAGGGAGTTCATGACCCCCTTGGCCTGCTCCAGCGACCGGCCGAGGCTCTGGTCGGCCACCGACTGCCGGGACGGGAACAGCATCCCGTAGAAGGCGTCCGAGAAGAGCTCGTTGGACGTGACGAAGCTGACCTGGCTGGCGCAGATCGCCGCGATGGCGCCGCCGGCCTCGGCGGCCACGAACTGCTCGGCCATGCTGCGCAGCACCAGGCTGTCGAACACGCCGACGTCGCAGCTGAAGGCCAGGAACACGAACCGCTTCATGCCGTTGGCCAGGCTCGCGATGTCGAAGCTGCGGAAGATCTGCTCGTCGGCCAGGTTGTCCTCGGCGCCGTGCCCCACGTAGTAGAACATGGTGGTGCCCGCCGACAGGGCGCTGTTGATGGCCGACCGCACCGCCGGCTTCATGCCCGAGCCCGGCGGGAACGGGTAGTCGACGGCGTAGATCTTCTGCACGTCCACCGACGCGGGGATGTACGACCCGCACAGGTCCTCGGCCTGCAGCGTGTGGCGCGGCTCGATGCCCTTGATGGGCAGCCGGAA
>DAOPJF010000392.1:0-3110 GCA_035399525.1 Candidatus Krumholzibacteriia bacterium
GCTCGCCTTGGGCGGGCGCCCGCCCGGCGGGGGGCTCGAGGCCCAGGTGGGTCCAGGCGTGGCCGGTGGCTTCGCGCCCGCGGGGCGTGCGTTTCAGCAGGCCGGTCTGGATCAGGAAGGGCTCGACCACGTCCTCGAGGGTGTCCGTCTCCTCGCCCAGGGACACGGCCAGGTTCTGGATGCCCACCGGTCCGCCGGCGAAGTGCTCGATGATCACCTGCAGGTAACGGCGGTCCAGGGGCTCGAGGCCCAGGGCGTCGACGCCCAGGCGTGTCAGGCCGCGGTCGGCCACCGGCCCGTCGATGACCGCGCAGCCGTCGACCTGCGCGAAGTCGCGCACCCGGCGCAGCAGGCGGTTGGCCGCGCGCGGGGTGCCGCGGCTGCGGCGGGCGATCTCCACGGCGCCGCTGTCGTCGATGCCGATGCCCAGGATGCCGGCCGAGCGCCGCACGATGATGGCCAGCTCGTCGGCCGGGTAGAAGTCGAGGTGACAGACGATGCCGAAGCGGCTGCGCAGGGCCGGCGTGATCAGGCCCGCGCGCGTGGTGGCGCCGATCAGGGTGAAGGGCTCGAGCTGCAGGTTGAAGTGCCGCGCGTTGGGCCCCTTGTCGATGATCAGCTCGACCCGCCAGTCCTCCATGGCCGGGTAGAGGTGCTCCTCGATGATGCGCCCGAGGCGGTGGATCTCGTCCACGAAGATGGCGCGGCGCTCGACCTGCTCGGACAACAGCGCGATCAGCTCGGCCGCGTTGCTGAACGCCGGCCCGCTGGTCAGGCGGATCTCCAGGCCCATCTCGGCGGCGAGGATCTGGCTGAGCGTGGTCTTGCCCAGGCCCGGGGGCCCGTGCAGCAGCACGTGGTCGAGCACCTCGCCGCGCTGGCGCGCCGCGGCGATGAAGACCCGCAGGTTCCGCTTCAGCTCTTCCTGCCCCACGAAGTCGTCGAGGGTGCGCGGCCGCAGGCTGCGGTCGAGCTCGACGTCGGGCAGCTGCTCTCTGGGGTCGGTCAGCCTGTGCTCGTCCACCGGGATCCTTCCCGCGGCCCGCGGCCGCGTTCGCTACAGCACGCGCAGGGCGGCGCGCACCCAGCGCTCGGTCTGTTCGGCCACGGCCGGATCGGCGTCGCGGGCCTTCAGCAGCGCGGCCTCGGCCCGCGCGGGCGGCAGGCCCATCGCTCCGAGCACGGCCAGCGCATCGCCCAGCCCCGCGCCGCCGGCGCGCTCGGCCTCGACCGCGGCGGCCGCCGCCGCACCCACGCGCTCGGGCACGCGCTGCCCCAGCTCGACCACCAGGCGCGCGGCGCTCTTCTTGCCGATGCCCGGCAGCTTGGCCAGGGCCTTCTCGTCGCCGGTGCGCAGGTACAGGGCCACGTCCCGGGGCGACGCCTGGGACAGGATGCCCAGCGCCACCTTGGGCCCGATGCCCGACACGGAGATCAGCAGGCGGAACATGGCGCGCTCGTCCAGGTCGGGGAAGCCGTACAGCGACCAGCCGTCCTCGCGCACCGCCAGGTGGGTCCACAGGCGCACCGCCTCGCCGGGCGCGGGCAGGCGCGCCGCCCCCAGGGCCGACACGTGCACGTCCAGTCCGATGCCGCCCACCGAGACCACCGCCTCGGGACCGCCCGCCACCAGGATGCCGTCGACGAACGCGAACACGCTGCACCTTTCCTTCCGGGCCCTCGCCCGCGCCGATGATCCACGCGCCGCGGGCGCGGCGCAAGTCCGGATCGGCGGAGTGGCCCGCACGGCCGCGGGCGCGCGAACTAGCCCAGGCGCCGGCCCGCCCGGCCGGCGTGGGCCAGGGCCACGGCCAGGGCGTCGCTCTGGTCCAGGGGCGGCTCGTCCTTCAGGCGCAGCAGGCGCATGACCATGAAACGCACCTGCTCCTTGGCCGCGGCGCCGTTGCCCGTCAGGGCCTGCTTGATCTCGCGGGGCGCATACTCGGCCACCGCCAGGCCGGCCTGGGCGCCCGTCAGCAGGATGACGCCGCGGGCGTGGCTGAGGATGAGCGAGCTGCGGGGATTCTTGGCGTTGAAGAGATCCTCGACGGCCATGGCCGTCGGGTTGTGCTCGGCGATGACCGCCGCGAGCGCCTCGTGGATGGCCACCAGACGCTCGGCCAGGGGCGCCTCGCGCCGCGCGCGGATGACGCCTCCGGCCACCATGCGCGCGACCGGCCCGGTGGCGATCACCCCGTAGCCGGTCGCGTGGGAACCCGGGTCCACGCCCAGGACGATCATCGGCGTTCCATCCCGATCAGAGGTGCTCCTCGATCTCGGCCATCAGCGCGTCGTCGATGTCGAAGTTGGCCGACACGTGGGTCACGTCGTCCAGGTCGTCCATGGCCGTCACCAGCTTCATGACCGCCAGGGCGTGGTCCCGGCCCACCTTCACCAGGGTGTTGGGCACCATCACCAGGCCCGACTCGCCCACCGGCAGCCCTGCGTCGTGCAGGGCCCCCGCGACCGCGTGCAGGTCCCCCATGGCGCAGGTGACGGTGATGGTCCCATCGTCTTCTTCGACGTCCTCGGCCCCGGCCTCGATGGCCGCCTCCATCACCGCGTCGAGGGTCGTCGCCTCGGCGTCGATGCGGACCTGGCCCTTGCGCTCGAAGATGAACGACACGCAGCCGTTGGCGCCGAGGTTGCCCTCGTACTTGTTGAAGACGTGCCGCACGTCGGCCGTCGTCCGCTTGCGGTTGTCGGTGGCGCACTCGACCACCACGGCCACGCCGCCGGGGGCGTAGCCCTCGTACGTGACCTCCTCGATGACCAGGCCCTCGAGCTCGCCGGTGCCCCGCTTGATGGCCTTCTCGACGGTGTCGTTGGGCATGTTGTTGGCGCGGGCCGTGGACACGGCGGCCCGCAGGCGGGGGTTCGCGTCGGCGTCTCCCCCGCCCTGGCGGGCCGCGATCGTGAGCTCACGGATGAGCCGGGTGAACACCTTGGCGCGCCGGGCGTCCTGGGCTCCCTTGCGGTGCTTGATGTTCGCCCACTTGGAATGCCCCGACACGGCCCGGCCCTCCTAGTCTTCCTCGACCCGGTGCTTCTTGTACTCCTCGACCAGCCGCGCCTGGACGTCGCCCGGCACCTCGGCGTAGTGCGAGAAC
>DAOPJF010000393.1:0-3109 GCA_035399525.1 Candidatus Krumholzibacteriia bacterium
CCCGGGGCCTTTGTTTCGCGGGCTATCCACGCGGACGACCCCACCCTACTTCACGAGCATCATCTTCACCGACCGGACGCCGCCGGCGGTGACCAGGCGCGCGAAGTACACGCCGGCCGGCATGGCCCGGCCCGCGTCGTCGCGGCCCTGCCAGGTCACCGCGTGGGGCCCGGCGCCGAAGGTGCCGGAGGCCAGCGTCCGCACCTTGTGTCCGGACAGGTCGAAGACGGCCAGGTCGGCCGTGCCGGCGCGGTCCAGGGTGAAGGACAATTCCGTCGCCGGGTTGAAGGGGTTCGGGGTCGGGTCGGACAGCACCAGCGCGAACGACGGGATCCGGGTCTGCACCTCGGCGACCGTGGTCCAGCCCGTTCCCGAGGACACCTGCACGGCGTACACGACCTCGTCGCCGGGAGCGCCGACCCAGGTCGCGTCGTCCGCGGCGAAGGTGCGGCCGTTGCGCTGCCAGGGCACGGTCCAGGTGCGTCCGCCCGACGTGGCCTGCAGGCGGACCATGGCCAGGGCGTCGGTCTGCTCCCAGGAGATGTGGCACACGCCGTCGCGCCAGGTGGTCGTGATCCCGGGGACGAGGACCGGGACGATGCTGCCGCACTGCAGCGGCACCAGCTGCGTCCAGATGTTCCCGTTGACCAGGAGCGCGGTGTCCACGACCTGCACGTCGACGCCGTTGTCGTCCGCGGCGATCGTCCCGAGAATCGTCGGCACGGCCGGATTCGCCAGGTCGATGACCGCGTAGTCGTCCTGCGCCGCGTACGCGCAGGTTCCCGCCACCGCCAGCCCCTTCACGCCGCCCGGCATCGCCAGCCGACCCAGCTGCACGGGAGCGGCAGGGTCGCCGATGTCGTAGACGGTCACCGCGCTGTCGTGCCCGGTCAGGCACAGGCTGCCGCTGATGACCGGAGGCGTTTGGACGCTCATCGACGCAGGGATCGCGCACGAGCCGACCAGGACCGGAGCCGCAGGCGTCGACACATCCGCGACATAGAGATGGTCCTGGCTCAGGAACACGGCCGTCGATCCGCTCACGCACGCCTGCTTGACGTCAGCCGCCTCGAGGAACGTGCCGCCCGCGGCGGGATGGGCCGGATCGGCCAGGCCGAACACCGTGACGCCTGCACCCGTGCGCGCGTAGACGACGTCGCCGGCGACCGCCAGCGGGAACGCGCCGATCACGACGTCGTACGCGGCGGCCGTGCGCCAGTTGTAGACGTGCATGCCCTGCGCGTTGCCGTCGGGCGTGTACACGTAGTCGCCACGCACGACGTACTCGTAGAAGAATTCCCCCAGCTCGCCGGAAACGACGTACTGACGGTCCTGGAGCTGGTCCGTTTCGTAGATGTACAAGGCGCCCGCAGGCCAGGCGTGGGGGTCGCTCCAGTCGGGCACGATTCCCAGGAAGATCCGTCCGTCCACGTACAGCGAGCGGCTGTGCATGGCCGGGGTCCCCAGGGTGGTCCGCGGCGGCCCCGCGGGGTCCCCGCCGGGACCGTAGTCGAAGCACTCCTGGGCCTGGGCGGCCCCGGCCAGCAGCAGGGACACGAAAAGGCATTTCCACGCGCGCATGAGAGGCTACCCCCGGAGACAGGAACTCATATCAATCCTGATATCAAGATCTTACCGCGGATCTGGCCTTCGGTTCAACCGCGACGAGGACGATCCCGAGCCACCGCTAGCCCGGCGCCGCTTCATGCGCTACCCTTGCCCGCAGCACCCATCCCGGAAGGAACCCGGCCATGTCCGCCCCCCAGCCCACGGTCTCCCTGGTCCGCGGCGCCAACATCTTCGCCGCCGACCCCGAGCGGGCCGACCGCCTCGAGAAGCTGCGCCGCGCGGTGCTGCTGGCGCCCGACCAGATCCTGCACCCCGACGTGCCGGCCACCTACGTGGTGCGGCTGGGCAAGCTGCGGGTCTCGGAGTTCCTGGCCGACGGCCGCGAGATCACGCGCGCGGTGCTGCAGGCCGGCGCGGTGCTGGCCACGGCCGCCCCGGGGCGGGATGCCGATCCCGGCGCCGACGTCTATATTCTGCCCGACACCGTGCTGATGGCCCTGGGCGAGGCCGAGCTCTGGCGCCTGCCGCCCGACGTGCTGAACACCTGACCCCGAACACCCGATCCTCCGAGGAGCCTCCATGAGCAGCCAGCCCGCCCCCCGCGTCGTCCTTTGCATCCTCGACGGGGTCGGCTACCGCAGCGGACCGGGCAGCGAGCGCGGCAACGCCGTCATGGCGGCCGAGCCCGCCTTCTACGACAGCCTGTTCACGCGTTACCCTTGGACGACCCTGCAGCCCGGCGGCCTGGCCGTGGGCCTGCCCGAGGGCCAGATGGGCAACAGCGAGGTGGGCCACCTGACCATCGGCGCCGGGCGCACGGTGGACCAGGAGCTGGTGCGGATCGGCAAGAGCATCGCCACGGGCGAGTTCAAGGCGCGCGCGTCCTGGCAGGACTTCGTCGGCAAGGTCAAGGCGGGCACCGGCCGGATGCACCTGATCGGCCTGGTGTCGCCCGGCGGCGTGCACAGCCACACCGACCACCTGTACGGCATCGTCGCCGCGGCCCGGGACGCGGGCGTCGCCGACATCGTCATCCACGCCCTGATGGACGGCCGCGACACCGACCCGCGCAGCGGCAAGGGCTGTCTCGCCGCGCTGCAGGCCAGGCTCGATGCGCTGGGCGCCGGCCGCATCGCCACGGTCATCGGCCGCTACTGGGGCATGGACCGCGACAAGCGCTGGGACCGGGTCGAGCGGGCCTGGAAGGCCATCGTCGACGGCGACGGCGCCGCCGTGGCCCCCGACGCGGTGACGGCCGCCGACCGCTCGTACGCGGTCGACGTCACCGACGAGTTCATCGAGCCCACCACCATCGCGGGCATCGACGGCACGGTGCGCGACGGCGACGGGGTCTTCTTCTGGAACTTCCGCGCCGACCGTGCGCGCGAGCTGACCTGGGCCTTCATGAAGGAGGGCTTCGACGGCTTCACGCCGGCCCGCCGCCCCCGCGTGGCCTACCTGTGCATGACGCCCTACGACGAGACCATGGACCTGCCGGTGCTGTTCTTCCCGGTGAAGGTCACCGAGGGCCTGGCCGAGA